>CAKPPA010000007.1 GCA_934177025.1 uncultured Clostridia bacterium | reverse complement strand
GTCGGGGATGCGGTGCATACCCTGTACGTCAGGGAAAAACTCGTGCACGTTTCGGACGCAAAGGCGGGGGTACTGCATAAGGAAGTAACCGCATACGTCAAGGCGTCCGCACAGGCAAAGCTGGCGGAGCAGTGGCAGGATCGGTTTACCGAGGAGGAATCGGAAATTTTTCATCGGGGGAGAAACAGCAAGAACCAAACGAAAGCAAAAAATGCCAGCGTGGAGGATTACCGCAAAGCCACGGGGTTGGAAGCGGTTATCGGCTACTTGTACTTAACGGACAGGGAAGCGCGCTGGAAGGAGATCCTGCAATCGCAGGAAAGGACGGACGGAATATGTCGGCAGTAAAACCAAAAGTAACGTTAATGGAGTACACTTCGGAGCCGGAGCGCACGGTGGCAAAAGCGGCAAAACTTTGTTATTCGGATCTTTCCATCGAGGAAATCGACGGAAACCTTTCGGATGCGGAAATTGCAAAATTCATTCGTAAACTGATGTCGTTCGGGCATTTGTCGCCGATTGAACATGCAAGTTTTACGTTTGGCATCGAGGGCGTGTCGCGGGCGTTGCTGGCGCAAATCACGCGTCATCGCGTGGCGAGTTTTTCCGTCAAAAGCCAACGTTACGTCGGCGCAAAGGAGGATTTTGCCTACGTCGTGCCGGAGGGAATCGAGCGGCTCGGGGCGGATGCCGTCCGTAAATTCGACGAACAAATGAAACAAATCGGCACTTGGTACGAGGAATGGAAAGGCGTCCTTGGGGACGGCGAAAGCGGCAACGAGGATGCGCGCTTCGTCCTGCCGAACGCTTGCGAAACGAAAATGATCGTTACCATGAACGCAAGGGAACTGTTGCACTTTTTCCGTTTGCGTTGTTGCTATCGCGCGCAGTGGGAAATTCGCGAAGTTGCGTGGCAAATGTTGCGCCTCGTAACGGAGGTGGCACCGTCGCTGTTCGAAACGGCAGGTCCCGGGTGCGTAAACGGGGCATGCTCGGAAGGAAAAATGAGTTGCGGCAGGGTGGCGGAAGTACGCGAACGCAAGCAGGCACTGCGGCAAGGCGAAAAGGAGTAGTATGAAAATCGAAGGAAGGAACGCCGTTTTAGAAGCATTAAAAAGCGGCAAGGATATCGACGTTATTTTGGCGGAAAAAGGAATGCGGCACGAAATACTCGCTTTGGCGCGCGAACGGGGCGTGAAAGTGCAGTTTGTGGACAAATTCGTGCTGGATAAGGAAAGCGTAACCAAACGGCATCAGGGCGTTGTGGCAAAAGTTTCCGATTTCGAGTACTGCGAGCCGGAGGATATTTTGCGTGCCGCGGCGGAAAAGGGCAAGGCCCCGTTTTTGGTGTTGTTGGACGGCGTGGAGGATCCGCACAACCTCGGCAGCATTTTGCGTGTGTGCGAATGTGCCGGTGTGGACGGCGTCATTTTGCCGAAAAACCGCGCGGTACCCGTGAACGAAACGGTGATTCGCTGTGCGGCAGGCGCAACGGAGTACGTCAAAGTGGCAAGGGTTACGAATTTAAACCAAACCATTGAATTTTTGCAACAGCAGGGCGTTTGGGTGTACTGTGCCGACATGGACGGCGAGGACATTTACGAAACGGATTTAACGGGCAGTTTGGCACTCGTCATCGGCGGGGAGGGCTTCGGCGTAAAAAGCCTGACGCGAAAAAAATGCGACAAGGCGATTGCGTTGCCGATTTGCGGCAAAATCAATTCCCTCAACGCTTCCGTCGCTTGCGGAATTGCCGTGTACGAAGCGTTGCGACAAAGGCGGAACAAATGACTCCGGAAACGGTGTTAAAAGCGCAGCGCGGGGATGCCGCGGCGATGGAGGAAGTCGCCGAGGAAATGAAGCCGGAAGTGAAGCGAATTGCTCGCCGCTACTACTTAATCGGTGCGGATACGGAGGATTTAATTCAGGAGGGCATGCTCGGGCTGTTTAAGGCGATTGCGGAGTACGACGAAACGAAAGGTGGGTTTTTCGGGTTTGCCTCGGTGTGCATTCATCGTAGGATTTTGCAAGCCATCGAAAAGGCAAACAGCGGCAAAAACCTTCCGCTCAACAATTCCTTACCGCTCGACGATTTGGAACGGTTTGCCGCGGAGGAGTCGCAGGATCCGTTAAAACGCGTGATCGACAAGGAAGAAACGGATTATTTGGAAAAAATAATCGAAACAAAGCTAAGTAATTTGGAAAAAAGGGTTGTTTTCTTGTTTTTAAAAGGGTACAATTACGGTGAAATCGCACGTTCGCTCGAAATCACGGAAAAATCCGTGGACAACACGTTGCAGCGCGTAAAAAACAAACTCGGCAAATTCAAGGATTACGGGGAAAAATAGCATGGCGTATTTGGCATTGTATCGGAAGTACCGCCCGCAAACGTTCGATCAACTGATCGGGCAGGATCCGATTACCAAAACATTGATCAATCAAATTAAGCGCGACCAAATCGGTCACGCCTATTTGTTTACGGGTACGCGCGGCGTCGGCAAAACGTCCGCCGCCAAAATTTTCGCGCGTGCCGTCAATTGCGAACATCCCGTTAACGGCAGCCCTTGTATGGAATGCGCCGTGTGTAAGGCTTTGGCGGATTCCGCCAACACCGACGTGGTGGAAATCGACGCGGCAAGCAACAACCGTGTGGACGAAATCCGCGAACTGCGCGGAAAGGTGCAGTATCCGCCCGTGGTGGGGCGTTACAAAGTGTTTATCATCGACGAAGTGCACATGCTGACGGACAGTGCCTTTAACGCATTGTTAAAAACGTTGGAGGAACCGCCGCGGCACGCATTGTTTTTGCTTTGCACGACGGAACCGCAAAAATTACCCGCAACAATTTTAAGCCGTTGCATGCGGTTTGATTTTCGGTTGGTTTCGGCGGAAAAAATTACGGCACTTTTAAAGGACGTGTTTCGTCAAATCGGGCAAAAGGCGTCGCCGGAAGCATTGCACGCCATTGCGCTGCATGCCGAAGGCAGCATTCGGGACGCGCTTTCCTTGGCGGACCGTTGCTTGGCACTCGAGGACGGGGAGCTGACGTACGAAAGCGTGACCGAAGTTTTGGGTGCAACGGATCGACGCGAAATTTCGCAACTGACGCAAGCAATTTTGACGCGTGACGTCGGCGGCATTTTAAGGGATATCGACGCTCTTTCCAAAAGCGGCAAAAACATTTCCGTTTTGGCAAGGGACTTGGCGGCATATTTCCGCGATTTACTGGTTGTCAAAACCTGTGCGGACGCAAAGGCGATTTTGGCGTTGCCGGAAAACCTGTGGGAGGACATCAAGCGGGATGCCGAACTTGTGTCGGATACGGCAGTGCTGTTAAAAGGGCTGGATTTGTTTACACGGTTGGAGGGCGAGTTGCGTTATGCGGCGTCGGGGCGCATTCTTTTGGAAACGGCGGCACTCAAGGCGGCGGAACCCCCAAAAAGCATAGCGGCGGAACCGGTCAGGGAACCGCTTCCCCCAAGGGAAAAACCGCGCACCGTAGCGAAGGAAACCAAAAAGGCACCGGAGGAAGCACGGGACTATGCACTCGGAACGGAAATTTGGAGTGAGGTGCTAAAAGCCTTAAGGGAACGGAAGGAGCGCGTGCTGTTCGCCGCTTGCGGGGACATTTCGAATCCTTACGTTTCGGGGCAAAATTTCGTCATCGTTTGCTCGGGGGCGGAGTACGACGTGCTGAACAAGCCGGAGTTTTTAAAAATTTTGAGCGATTGCGTGGCGGAAGTGAAGCCGTACAACGTAATACTGAAGCACAACGTGCAAAAAAAACGTTCGGAGGAAGAGGAAATCCGCGATTTGGAGCGGGTACTCGGCGAAAATACATTAAAAATCATTTAGGAGGCAACTATGGGAGGATACAGAGGCGGCTTTGGCGGCAACAACATGCAAGCGTTGTTGAAGCAAGCGCAACAAATGCAACAACAAGTCACCAAAGCACAGCAGGAGCTGGAGGAAGCGGTGCTAACCGGTTCGAGCGGCGGCGGCATGGTGGAAGTGGAATTAAACGGCAAAAAAGTGATGCAGGCAGTGCATATCCGTCCGGAAGCGGCGGACGACGTGGAAATGCTGGAGGACTTGCTTCTTGCGGCGTACAACGATGCGTTGCGGCAGGCGGAAGCACTCGAAAGCGAAAAATTAGGCCCTTTGACGGGAGGTCTGGGAGGCCTCTTGTAACATGAAAAATTACATCGAGCCGCTGAATCGGCTGATTGCCGAATTCATGAAACTGCCGGGCGTCGGCAACAAAACGGCACAGCGTTATGCCTTTCGGATTTTAAACTTATCCAAGGAGGAGGTGGACGCGTTTGCAAACGCCTTGACGGACGCCAAGCGGAACGTGCATTATTGTTCGGTGTGCGGCAATTTTACGGACACGGATCCGTGCCGTATTTGCGCAACGAGGGACACTTCCGTGATTTGCGTGGTAAAGGATCCGAAGGACGTGTTTGCCATGGAAAAGATTCGCGACTATGCAGGGGTGTACCACGTGCTGAACGGGGTGCTGAACCCGATGGAAGGCATCGGGCCGAACGAAATTCGCTTGAAGGAATTGGTGCAACGCGTGTCCGACGGCGGCGTGAAGGAAGTGATTGTGGCAACCAACCCCGATGTCGGCGGGGACGTTACCGCAATGTACATTTCCAAAATTTTAAAACCGTTGGGCGTCAAAGTAACGCGCATTGCGCAGGGGATTTCAATCGGAAGCGATTTGGAGTATGCGGACGAAGGCACGCTGTCACGCGCGTTGGAGGATCGCAAGGAAATTTAAAACAGGATTTCGTGTGCGAAGGGTTAGCTTTTCGCATGGGGGATATAATAACAAACGATGGAGGTAACTATGAACAAAAACGCATTTATTTTGGCAATGGCCGAATATATGGGCAAGAGCAAAAAGGAAACGGCCGAATTTGTCGATGCATTCGAAGCGGTGCTTTTGAAAACACTGAAAGCGGGCGACAAAATTCAATTGACGGGCTTTGGCAGCTTTGAAGTGAAGGAACGTCCGGAACGCGAAGGAATTAACCCTGCAACGAAAGAAAAAATCAAAATCGCCGCAAGCAAAACCGTGGTGTTTAAAGCAGGCAAATCCTTGAAGGAAAATTTGGAAAAGTAATTCGTCGGAACTGACGAAGCCGAAAACCGTCAAACGCAAAAATGTTTTTCACGGGATTCGGAAAGTTTAAACAACTTACAAAAAAGTTAAAAAACCCGAGGCGTGGTTTTCACCACGCCTCGGTTTTTTTTGTTTTGAAAACTTCGTTCCCCGAAAGGGGATCGGTTATGCTTGAATAAAAGCCTTCAATTCGTCGTAAGTAACAAGTTCTTTTAATTTTAGGTACGCCGCTTTATGGAGCGTAAACGGTTCGGTCACTTTCGACAAGTCCGGCAAAGCAACGCCGGAAAGATAAGCGTTTTGTTCCACAACGTCGCTTGGGAAGGTTGCAACACGGTCCTTTTGTACGAACAGCATCGGAATCAAGGTTTTTTCCACGGAGTAAACGGTTTTGCCTTTTTCGTCAACCGAGGAAACAACGTACCAAACTTCCTTCATTTCGATGTCATAGCGTCGGGAAAACGCTTGCAAGCTCAATCCGCCGACTTTTTTTGGCTGAAAAACGGTGGATTGGTCGTTGACGTAAATGGTATCGGCATTCATTTCGTTTTGCTTTGTGTCGATTTTTACGTTACGGAAGCCGCTTACGTCGTACAGGTTAAACCACAGCGTGTCGTATTTAATGTTTTTCACCGTTTCGGCAACTTCTCCGCCGAGGAATTCCCCCGTTGCGGAACGGTACACTTCCTCGTATGCTTCGATTTTCATGTCATCCGTTTCGCGTTTGTCGCCGGTAACAATGGTGGTATCCTCGTTACTGTGCAGTAAAATCGTGGTTTTGATGGTTGCTTTATTAAAGCTGTAGTATTCGTAAACGTAACCGGTAACGGCATCGGCGTTCCGCACAAATTCAATGCTTTGCGCGACTTTTGCACCGGAGATTTCCAAATCGATGGCGTAGCGCAAACTCGTGTCGGTAGCGACGTATTTCAAAACGGCACCGCTTGTAATTTGGATTTTTCCCGTGTTGACGTTTTTCGCACTGTCGGCGTAAAGTTGTAAATTTACCGTGTTGTTGCCAATCGTTAAGGAACTTTGGTCGCCGTTTAGGAGAATGCTTAACGTGCAACTTACGCCGCCGATTTCAACGGTTCCGGTAAAGGAATCGACGTTGTCCGGATTGGTGTTTAAAAACGTTTGGTAAGCTGCCGCAATCGCTTCGCCTGCCGCATAAAACATATCAACTGTTTCAATCACATTTTGCGAGTTTTTGAGGACGGAATACACGGTGTGTAGCTGCTTTCCGATAAACTTTTTGCCGATTTGATTCACGGCGACAAAGTCCTGCGTAAAGTCCGACGTCGGCATTGCCGTATATGCCATGTTTTGTTCCGACAGGGATGTCGGCAAAAAGCTCCATGCGTCCGGACGGGAAAGGAGTGCATCCACAATTTTTTTCGCTTCCACAAGGTTGCGAATGTTTAGGATTGCGGTTAAGGTGAGCGTGTCGTAGTTCGGGTTGGTTAACGTTGCTTTAATGGTGTAGGAGCCTACTTCCGTTTGCTCGTTGTTTTCGTAAGTAACTTGCGTGTCGGCAGGTAGGGTACCTTTCACTTCGAGGCTGTGCGGATTTCCGTTGTAAAAAGCATTGCGGTTTTTCAGCGTAATGCCCGTAAAGGTTGCTTTTTGAATGGTAAGCGTTGCGGTAAGTTGCAGCGTGTTGTAGTTCGAGTTTGTTAACGTTGCTATTACCGTGTAGGTGCCTACTGCCATTTGCGCATTGTTTTCGTAGGTAACTTCCGTGCCTGTCGGCAGCGTTCCGTTTACTGCAAGGCTGTGAGGCGTTTTGTCGAAAACAACGGAGTCGTCCGCAAGCGTGATGCCCGTAAAGTTTGCCTTTTGAATGGTAAGCTTTGCGTGGAGTACTTTCGTTTCGTAGCCTTCGCAAGTTAAGGTAGCACTCACTTCGTAGGTGCCGACGTTTGTGCCGCCGTTGCCGCTGTAGGTAACTGTCGTTCCCTTTGGCAGTGCTCCGCTTACTTCCAACCGATGTTCGTTGCCGTCGTAAGTAACGGTGTTGTCCTCAAACCGTGCGGCGGTAAACCCTGCGGTAAGGATGTTTAACGTTGCCGAAAGCGTAGCGGTGTTGTAGTTTGGGTTGGTTAACGTTGCTTTTACGGCGTAGGTGCCTAATGCGATTTGATTGTTGTTTTCGTAGGTCACTATCGTTCCGGTAGGCAACGTGCCTTTTACCAAAATGCTATGTGGCATGCCGTCGTAAAAAACGGAGTCGTCCGTGAGCGTGATGCCCGAAAAGTCCGCTTTTTGGATGGTAAGCGTTGCTTGAAGTTCCTTCGTTTCGTAGCCTTCGCAAGCCAAAGTGGCTTTTGCTACATATGTGCCGGCGTTCGTTCCGCTGTTGCCGATGTAGGAAACCGTTGCGCCTTCCGGCAACGTGCCGTTAATTTTCAGCTCGTGTAGGTTTCCGTCGTACGTAACGGTTTGGCTATCAAACGTGATGCCGGTAAAGTTTTGCTTCGGCGGCTCGTCACCGCATCCGACAAAGGCAAACAGTAAAAATACTGTGAGCATAGCACACAAAAAGAGTAGGTGCTTTTTTCGTGAAAACATAATTTTCCCCCTTAAAAAATTTTTATTTTGTCAGCGTTGCTTCCCCTCGAACACGCTCCAACGCCGGTAAAAACGTAAAAGGACTAATCAATATTGCAACTGCAACGACGATAAGGTACGTGAAAACAAAAATAGATAGTTTAATGATTGCAAAAAGAATTTTTATTGCGATAAGCCACAAAATGCCTTCCACGTCCCAGGAAAATATGATGCCCGGCATAGCAACGATTCGCCCGCCGAGTAAACACATTTCGACAATGCATCCGTCCCAAAACAATTGTGCAACAAACGGAAACAAAAAGAGTGGCGAAATGAAAATCCACACAGGGCTTTTGATAGCTTCCATGATTTTGTTCATAAAAATCAATTCAAGTCCGAACACCACCGCTGTGAGGATGGCTGCCCAAAGGAATCCTCGTTTTATGGACTTTCGTTTGCTCTCGGCTTCCTCCTTTTTAACTTTGTCAAGGCGTTTTTGCTTTTCCGCTTCCTGCGCTGCTTCTTCCTCCGCGCAGTGTTTGCACAGCACAAACGGACGCTCTTGCGCCAAATTTTCCTTTTTTACGGCGATTCCGCAAGTTTTGCAAAACCCTACCGTAGGCTCCTCGCTTTCTACTTTGTCGGCAACGACCTCATCCTCGTTGGCAAACGTACTCAACGGTACGTTGAAAAGTTTTGCGATCTCAACGATTGTGTGAAAATCGGGGAGCGACTGATCGTTTTCCCATTTGCTTACTGCTTGATACGTAACGTTCAGTTTTTCGCCGAGTTCGGCTTGCGTCATATTATTTTCCTTTCGTAATTTAGCCAAAAGTTTACCAAATTGTTCCATTCATTTCCACCCCAAAAAAATTTTTGATCGGTTCCCAACCGTGCTTGTTGAGTTCATTATAGCATACGCTTTCGGCAAGTACTATTCAATGATGCGTTGAGTTTCTAGATAATTGGTTGAGTTTGCACCGTAACTGCCAAAAACCGCAAATTTAGTAGAAAAGGAAATAAAAAAAGTCAAGCTCGGTAGGGGGGATTTTGATGAATTTTTTAAAAAAGGGAGGAAAACGTGTGTCGGCAAAAACGACGCAAGTTGCAAGGGCAAAGTAACCGTAAAAATGGCAAAACAGGACGGATAAATTTTAACGGGTGCCCACAGTCCCCCTCCTTAAAAACGAAATCACGGAAAAGGCTTCCGCCGCATTTATGACAAAATAACCCGCTTTGAAACCTACGGCGAAAAAATGGTGTGCTTAATGGGAATAGCATTGGACGTAAGCGTTGCGAGTTCGCCAAAAGGCTTAACGTGAATTGAATTCCTATTTGGCACAGGGAATAGAATCATAACAAAACATAGGGAGTCCTTTCGGTAGCCAGATACTAGTTTCATTCATTGTGATTCGTCGCTTTCGTCAAATTCGTTGGGCAATCCGTAACGCTCGCAAAGAGCTAAGTAGGCGGCATATCTTTTTGCGCCTTTTTTGGAAGTCGAAAGTCCGGTTGTTTGAATGTTCCAACTTTTCACAGTACAGGTGCAAGCCCACCAAAAAAAACCGTTTTGCTCTACTTGCTCATCCGGCGAATTGTATTCCGGAATGGAACAATGTCCGTGCTCGGCAAGTTCCTTTAACGTAGTTACAGCATTTTCTTCTTTAAATTTTTCGGGACGTTTTTCCTCCGTGTCGACGTTTGTCAGAAATTTGTCGATTTTCAACATGTATTCGGTGGAATTTTGTAGTGATTCTACGTCCCAATCGCTGTCAATAGCGATTGCTCCTAAAATTGCTTCAAATAAGTCCGCCTTTACTTTTTCTTGTGAAATAACGTTGTTGTTGATATCGCTATCGCCTAAATACATATATTTCGCAAAGTCGAGCGAATCGATTCTTTTTGCAAGCGTTTTGTTTGCTACAATCTTTTTTTTGATTTCCGTAAAATCCGATTCATTTTTATTTGCAACGATACAGAATTCTTCGTTATCGTTATCTTCGTCGTAGTAGTCCGATTGCGATTTCATAAAACCGAATCTGTCGGCAATTGTTTTTACAACATAAAAATCGAGGACTTTGTCGCCGATGAATTCCAATACTTCGTTGTTTTCTCCGCCGTATTGAGTGGAATAGGAACTTCTTGTAAAGGCTTGAAGCAATAAATCCGTATTATGAAAATAGTAGCCAATTTTTTGTTGAACTTCGTCAATGTGTTCATTAAGATTTTGCATTTTTGTTCGGTATCTCCTTTGATAAAATAAAATTTTTATCCGAAGGAAACAAAAAAGACCTTTTTCATAAAGAGAGCCTACTCCGGCGAGATAGACTTCTCCTAACGTTAGGTCTCATTTTATCAAAACAATTTTTGTAAAATTTGCCACTTAAACTTTCCCGCTTGCAAAAGAAAGTGTAAACGGATTACATTACTGAACTACTTTGAGGAAATGAACCCTTCCTTACGGATATTTATATAATAGCACAAATAGATTGGAGTAGCAACTAAAAATGTTTTACAAAGTAAAAAACCTAAAACTTACTTCCTACAGGGAGTGGGTTTTAGGTTTGATTTGGTGGGCAATAAGGGACTCGAACCCCTGACTTCTTCCATGTGACGGAAGCACTCTACCAGCTGAGTTAATTGCCCTTGATTTTTTGGTTTGGGAGATTGGTACTCCCGGCGGGAATCGAACCCACAACGGTCCCTTAGGAGGGGACTGTTATATCCATTTAACTACGGAAGCGTAGTTTCGGTAGCGTTATTATAGCAAATCGAAAAAAAAATATCAACTGTTCCGGACGGATTTCAAAAAAAATTTTCCGAATTTTTTTTACACGGAAAGAAAAAAAACGGTTTGAAATTTTCCTCGTAAAAGGAGTTGTTTCAAACCGTTTGTAACGCTAAAACACGTTGTTCGGTGGCGAAGGAGGCTTTGTGCGATTGCAAAAAGTGTCCGTCGCTTGCAAGCGAAAGGGGCGTTACCGTTTTGCGAATTGTTCGTTGAAATACGCTTCCAATTCCGGCAGAATGCCGCGTTCGTCGTCCGATTTTAAGCAGTAGGACAAGTACACTTTCAGTTTCGGTTCCGTTCCGCTCGGGCGAATGATCACTTTGCCGTCGGCAAAATCGAATTCCAAAACGTTTTCCTTCGGCAGTCCCGTAGGGTCCTCGAGGTAGTCGATTTTTTTCAAAATCGGAATTCCGCAAATTTCCTGCGGTGCGCCGTAACGCATTTCGGTCATAAAGCGTGCGATTTTTCGCGTTCCTTTCAAGCCTTCGAACGTGTAGTTCAGTTGTTTGGAGTGATAGTAGCCGTAGGTCATAAACAATTCCCGCAACACGTCGCGCAGCGTTTTGCCCTGTTCGGCGTAATAGTCCGCCATTTCCGCCACGAGCGAGCAAGCGTTTACGGCGTCCTTATCCCTCACGTAGGTGCCGCTGAGATAGCCGCAGCTTTCCTCAAAACCAAACACAAAGTCGCCCTGACGTTCGAACCGCTCCAACTCCCCGATGGCTTCGCCGATGTATTTAAAGCCCGTCAGCACGTTTTTTACCGCAACGCCGTAGGAATGGGCGATGCGCGCGGCAAGATCCGTCGTTACAATGGTTTTAATCATTACGGGGTCTTTCGGGAGCAAGTGTTGCTCCTTGCTCATGGTTAAAATGTAATTTAATAGCAGCACTCCCACTTCGTTGCCGGTGAGTTTTAAAATGCCTTTTTCGGAATTTACCACCACGCCCACGCGGTCGCAATCCGGATCGGTAGCCAGCAAAATGTCGTAGTTAAGGTTTTTTAAATCGCGAATACCGAGTTCCAACGCTTCCGTCAGTTCGGGGTTGGGGGTAGGGCAGGTAGGAAACCTGCCGTCCGGCACGTACTGTTCGGACACGATGTGCAAATACTGCAAGCCTTGTTTGCGAAGTGCGCGCGGCACGATTTTCGCGCCCGTGCCGTTGAGCGGCGTGTAAATGATTTTAATGTTTTTCAAGCGTCGAAACTGTTGTGCTTCCACGTTGTTTAAGTACGCATTTACGGTTTGTTCCGAAATGTAAACGATTTTTTTTGCTTTTACCGCTTCGTCGAAATCGTCGGACTCTACGGCAAAACAATCCGTTTTTTCAATCAGGAAGGCAAGCGCGTTGGCAACTTCGCTGGTTACCTGCCCGCCGTCCGCACCGTACACTTTATAGCCGTTGTAGTCGTAAGGGTTGTGGCTTGCCGTAATCATAATTCCCGCAAAGCAACGCAAATGCCTTACGGCATAACTTAAAAACGGGGTTGGCATCGGCTCTTTTACAAGATACACCTTAAGGCCGTAGTGCGAAAGCACTGCCGCCGCCGTTTTGGCAAACAATTCCGAATGGAGGCGTGTGTCGTAACTGATGGCAACGCTGTCCCCATGGTGGGAAACCGCCATTTCCGCCACGCTCCGTGTGATTTGCCGAATGGTGTAAACGTTCAGGCGATTGCTGCCCGCACCCATTTTGGCGCGGATTCCGCCCGTGCCGAAGTTTAAATTCCCGTGGAAGCACTCCGTAATGGCCTTTTTGTCCTTTTCCATACGGCTTAATTGCGCTACTACGTCCGCATCCGTGGCTTTTTCGCACCAATGGTGAAATATTTCAAATTCGTCCATAATTACCTCGAACAAAAATTATCTCAAACAAAACAATTTTAGCATTTTCGAATCGTTTCGTCAATATTCCGTTTTCGTTCCGCTTTGCGTGGCGTGTGAGTTTTTTTGCGGTTTTTCGACGCTTTTGCGGCGTAAAAACACAAACGGCAGGGAGAAGACGCAAAAGTTGCGGTTTTTGAAGTAAATTTTTTCAAAAAAGGCGGTCTCTTCCCTCCGAAAGCACCTTTTCCGAGAATAACGCCGTTGTATCGTTTACGAATTTTTCAAAGAGTGATAAGATAAACGGGAACAGAACGGAGGAACTATGAAACAGTTATTGACGGGCAACGAAGCGGTTGCAAGGGGCGTTTACGAAGCGGGTGTAAAATTCGCTGCGGCGTATCCCGGCACGCCGAGTACGGAAATTTTGGAAAATATTAGCCGCTATCGGGAGATGATTGCGGAATGGGCACCGAACGAAAAAGTCGCGCTGGAAACGGCAATCGGGGCGTCCTTAGCGGGAGCGCGGGCGATTGCGTCGATGAAACACGTTGGGCTAAACGTTGCCGCGGACGCACTTTTAACGGTGGCGAACACGGGCATTACAGGGGGATTGGTGGTTGTGACCGCCGACGAACCGGGGATGCATTCCTCGCAAAACGAGCAGGACAACCGCCATTATGCGGAACTCGCCAAAATCCCGATGCTGGAGCCGTCGGACAGCAAGGAATGCCTTGAAATGACGAAATACGCTTTTGAACTGAGCGAAAAGTACGAAACTCCGGTGCTACTGCGGTTAACGACGCGCATTTGCCATTCGAAAGGGATTGTGGAAACGGGCGAACGCGTGGAAAAAGCGTTGATTCCGTACGTGAAAAACGAAAAAAAATACGTTACCGTTCCGGCGAACGCACGCGTCAATCGTGTAAAAGTGGAGCAAAAGCTACACGATTTAAAAGCATTGGCGGAGCAGTCGCAGTGGAACTACACGGAGGAAAACGGCAGCAAAATCGGCGTCGTGGCGAGCGGACAATGTTTTTACTATGCGAAAGAGGTGTTCGGCACGTCGGCGGATTACCTAAAAATCGGCTTTAGCTATCCCGCAGCAGAAAAAAAGATGCGGGAATTTTGCAAACGGCACGAAACCGTGTACGTGCTGGAGGAAAACGATCCGATTTTGGAAAATCAGTTGAAATCCTTCGGTTGTAACGTTATCGGCAAGGACGTGTTCCCGCCGTACGGGGAATTGATGCCGTACGTCATTCGCGAAAGTTTAACGCACCAAAGTGCAGTGGAACTGCAGGCGAACCCTGCGGACGTGGTTGCACGGCCGCCGTCCCTTTGCGCAGGGTGCCCTCATCGCGGGTTGTTTTTGGAACTCGGCAAGCGCAAGGACGTGATTGTGGCGGGGGACATCGGTTGCTACACGTTGGCTTACGGCGAACCGTACCGCGCAATGGATTGGAACATGTGCATGGGCGGCAGCATTTCCACCGCACACGGCGCACAAAAAATTTTGGAACATGCCGATCAACGCCGCGTGGTGGCAGTCATCGGCGACAGCACGTTTTTCCACACCGGCATTAATTCGTTAATCAACGTGGTTTACAACAAAGCCAACACGGTAACCGTCATTTTGGACAATCGCATTACGGGCATGACGGGGCATCAGCAAAACCCAGGTACGGGCTTTACCGCACAAAACGAACCGACGCATATTGTGGATATCGAAGCGTTGGTGCGTGCGGCAGGCATTCGTCAGGTGCGTGTGGTCGATCCGAATCGGTTAAACGACGTGCGCGAGGCGTTGGATTGGGCACTTTCGTTGCAGGAGCCGTCCGTTGTTATCACACGCTATCCGTGTGCGTTAAAAAAATTGACGGAACAGGATCGCACCGAATTCGACGGGGCGTTCCGCAAACGGTTTTTTGTAGCGCAGGACGTTTGCAAAGGCTGCAAAATGTGTTTGCAATGCGGTTGCCCTGCCATCGAGTGGGAGCAAGGCAAAGCAAAAATCAACGCACAATGCCTCGGTTGCGGCGTTTGCGCACAAGTGTGCCGCTTCGATGCGATTCGGGAGGAAAAACATGATTAAAAACATCCTTTTGGTCGGTGTAGGCGGGCAGGGGACTATCCTTGCCAGCAAACTGTTGACGACGGCGTTAATGGAAAAAGGTTACGATGTAAAAATGAGCGAAATCCACGGGATGAGCCAGCGCGGCGGCGCAGTTTCGTCGCAAATTCGTTACGGCACGGAAGCGGTTTTTTCGCCGGTCATCGGCAAAGGCGAGGCGGACGTACTCGTGTCGTTTGAGGAAATGGAAGCAATGCGTTGGCTGGAATACTGCAAAAAGGACGGCGTAGCGGTGGTCAATCGCTGCCAAATTCCGCCGCAACCGGTGCTTTCGGGCAAAGTTGCGTATCCGCGAGGCTTGACGGAGGATTTAAAGCAACAAATGAAAACGTTTGTGGTGGATGCGTCGCAGGCGGCGGAAGCGTTGGGGAACGGCCGTGTTGCCAATTTGGTGATGCTCGGCGCATTGGTGCGACTGTTGGATTTAAACGACATCGACTGGGCGGAAATTATTTCGCGTAGCGTCAAAAAGGAATTTGTGGAGCTGAATTTGCAAGCGTTTGAAAAAGGCAAGGAAATTTTGCCGGAGTAGCAGAAAAAAGTTTTTCAAAAAACGATAAAAATTTACGAAATAGGAGAGCGGAGTTTTTCGATTTTTTTCGAAAAACTCCGTTTTTTTTGACGTCAAAATTCCTGTAAAAGGGATGGATTCCTTTCGTTCCGTCGTGCGCTGTTTCGCACGAAAAAAGCGGCATACCCCTGTAGGTGTGCGGGGTTTTTCCTTTTTTAAAGCGAAAAGCAAACGGAAAAAACGTCGCAACAGCGGCGGAAAAACGAGGGAAAAAGTAGTTTTTGAAAAAGAAAAGTCGTTTTGAATTTTTAGGGATTTTCGGCAAAAACGAGCAAGTTTTTCCAAAAAACAGGAAAATTTTTAAAAATATATTTTGTGCTTCGAAAAAAATTTTTTCATAAAATTCCACAATATATTGTATTTACGTATTGACATTCGATTTAAAGTATAGTATCCTTGGAAAGTATCGGAGGGAAAAACATGATTAAGAAAATTCGGAAAAGAGACGGCAGAGTAGTTACTTTTAATTTGGATAAAATTACCAATGCAATTTTCAAAGCGGCGCAATCGGTCGGCGGCAGTGATTATGCCGAGGCGGAACGGATTGCGGAGCTGGCATGCGACGAAATCGAAAAACGAATCCCGCACGGCATTCCTACGGTGGAGCAGGTGCAGGACGCGGTGGAGTACGTCCTTTCCGAACAAGGGCATTCCCGCACGGTGAAAAGCTACATTTTGTATCGCGCGGATCGCACTCGCACGAGGGAAATGAACACGTCGCTGATGGATATCTACAAGGACTTGACCTACAAATCCGCAAAGGATAACGACGTAAAAAGGGAAAACGCCAACATCGACGGCGACACGGCCATGGGCACAATGCTGAAGTACGGCTCCGAAGGCGCGAAAATGTTTAACAAACTGTTCGTGCTGAAAAAGGAGCATGCGGAGGCGCACGAAAGAGGGGACATTCACATCCACGATTTGGACTTTTTGACGTTAACGACCACGTGCTGCCAAATCGATTTGATTAAATTGTTCGAAAACGGATTTTCCACCGGCAACGGGTTTATCCGCGAACCGAACGACATTTCGTCCTACTCCGCGCTGTGTGCAATCGCAATTCAGTCCAACCAAAACGATCAGCACGGCGGGCAATCCATTCCGAACTTCGACTATGCCATGGCGAAGGGCGTACGGAAAACTTACGAAAAAAAATATCTCGAAAATTTGGCACGCGCCCTCGAAATGGAAGGGTTTGCGGATACGCAACCGCTTTTGAAGGAAACGTGTAGCAACCTGAAGGCAACCGTTGTACTCGAAATGAAGGAAAACGGCTACACGGAAGCGGAGCTGCAGGCATTGAAACAGCATTTTCCGGAGGAATCCGTGCGCAAGGCGCAGGCGTTTGCACGGAAGTATGCTTTGAAGGAAACGGATCGCGCTACGTTCCAAGCCATGGAAGCGTTGATTCACAACCTAAACACCATGCACTCGCGTGCAGGCGCACAAATTCCGTTTTCGTCCATCAACTACGGGCTGGACACCACGCCGGAAGGGCGCATGGTAATTAAAAACGTGTTACTTGCGCAGGAACGCGGGCTGGGCAACGGCGAAACGCCGATTTTCCCGATTCACATTTTTAAAGTAAAGGAAGGCATCAACTACAACGAAGGCGAACCGAATTTCGATTTGTTCCGACTCGCCATTCGTGTTTCGGCAAAAAGGTTGTTCCCGAACTTTTCGTTTATGGACGCACCGTTCAATTTGCAATACTACAAGGAAGGCGACTACAATTCCGAAGTCGCGTACATGGGCTGCCGCACGCGCGTGATGGCAAACTCCTACGCGCCGGATAAGGAAGTCGTTTGCGGCAGGGGCAACTTGTCCTTCACTTCCATTAACCTCCCAAGGCTGGGCATCGAAGCGAAAGGCGACCTTGACAAGTTTTTTGCGGATTTGGATCGCATGTTGGAGCTGTGCGCGGATCAATTGATGGATCGCTATCGCGTGCAAGCGCGTAAAAAAGTGCGCAACTATCCGTTTTTGATGGGGCAAGGTGTGTGGATTGACAGCGACAAGTTGGATATCGACGACGAAGTGGGCGAAGTTTTGAAACACGGCACGCTGACCGTCGG
>CAKPPA010000006.1 GCA_934177025.1 uncultured Clostridia bacterium | reverse complement strand
AGCTGGGAGAGCATCTGCCTTACAAGCAGAGGGTCACAGGTTCGAGCCCTGTAGATCCCACCAAAAAAACCCGATTTCGGGTTTTTTTATTTGTTGCGAAAAGCACGTAAAAACAGTACGAAAAGCCGTTGATGCAATTCGTACTTTTTTTATGCCTTTTTCGTTTGATTTTTTTGGGGTTCCTCGGTTCGCTTTTCCGCCCGATTTCGTTACACTTGCTTTTAAACGGTTTCGCTTATTCCGAGTCGGTTTTCTCCGCCCATTTCGGTTTTCAACTCGGGTTGCTTGTTTCGATTTGTTTTATCTTTTCAATATACTTCGCTTTTTTTACCGGATTCGGCTTTTTCCCTTGGTTTTTAACCTCGGTTCGCTGATTCCGATTCGTTTTTTTATTTACTGCTTTTTTCCGAGTCGTTTTTTCACTTACTGCTTTTTTCCGCCCGATTTTGGGTTTCGCTTGCTGCCTTGCGTAAGGAACTGCGGGGGAGCGGTGCAAAAAAAGTTAAGGTTTGTCAGGGGGTTCCTGCTTTAACAGCGTGGCGTAGCGCAACATTTGCTTACGGGAGGATACGCCGAGTTTACTTAAAATGTTGTGATTGTGGTATTTCAGCGTGCCTTTTTGAATGCGGCAAAGTTCCAAAATTTCGTCCGCCGTTTTTCCGTCGAGGTACAGCCCGAAAATATGCTTTTCGGTTTTCGTCAGGGTTTTTAGCCCTGCTTTAAACATTTCGTAATCGTCGGGCGACACTTCGGTTTTGCGCGAGTAGGCAAGGCGGTTGACGTCCGCACGCGTTTGTTCGATGACGTCGACCTGCTCGTCGCATTGTGTGCGAAGTTTTGTGGTTTCCTCGTCGTGCAGGCGATCCTGTTCGGCAAGGAAAGCGAAAAGGTCGTCGATTTCCAAAAATTCGGATTCCGAGGTTTTATGTTCCTTGTTTTGAATTTGTTGCAGTCCTTTTAACAGCGGTTGTAAAAACTTTCGACTGAAAAGCGCGCAAACGGTAAAGGTGGTGCAGGCAAGCAGCAGGAGCAACAGCACGACGGAAACGACGTTGTTGGCAATTTCCGTGTCGTACTCCTCCTTCGGGTACGCCGCAATCAAAACGTAGTCGTCCCCACAAATTTCAAAAGGTTGCATTTTTGCAACAAAGGAGGAACTGCCTTGCAGTGCCACAAGCCCATCGCCGAGGTCATTTACCGTCAGTTTGCCTTGTGGCGGCAGGTAGTACCCGCCGTAAACGCCCGACGAAAAGCCGTTGTAGGTTAAAACGTTTTCCCCGTTTTTCGGCAAAAACAGGCAAGTTAAGTGTTCCAACTGCGTGGATTGCGCAAAATAGTCCTTAAAATAGATTTCGGAAATTTCGAATCCGCAAACCCCGTAAACAACGTTGTTTTTGCCGACAATCGGCACGATAAAATTCATGATGCGTTCGGACGTGCCGTGCAAAACGGAAATGCTCGTTAAAAACGGCGCAAAATTTTTGGCGGAAATTCGCGTTAAAAAGCGGTTGTAGTCGGGAAAATCGTCCATAAAAAATTCCAACCGCCATTGCCGATGCGGCATGACACCTTTTTTTCGCCCGATTTCCGCAATTCCGCGGTACAGTAGCAGGGTTTCGTCCGTTTCGTCCCGCGAGGCGCGCTGAAAGTACAGCCCTGTTTTGGATTTATCCGCCCCGTCGATGTGGGTGTTTACGGTGGCATCCAGCAATAAGAACGCCCCCGAACAATCGGTTTTGTACAATTCGACGGCAAGTTTGTCGAACAATGCGGTTTGAAGTGCCATGATGTGCGTCGGGTTGTCGTTTAAGTCCTTAAACGCAATGCCTTCCGCCGCAAGGTAGTCCTCGGTTTTTTGCGCAACGTTGTACGAAAGGGCATTGCCGATGCGCGTCAAATCCTCGAAGTACTTGGAAATTTGGCGATCAAACGTGCGCATTTGAAAGGAAAGGTTGCTAACGGCTTTTTCCTTTGCCGTGGCAAAATGACCGAAAAAGAAAAGTCCGCACGCCAAAAATGCCAGCACAATGACGGCAAGCGCAAGCATGTACCAAAACAACTTGCGCCGCATCGGCGTTTTTCGGTTTGTCAGGCGATTCCACAGGTTCATTTTGTGCTTCCGATGCCGTAAAACAACGCAACAAGTTCTTGCGAGATGCTTTCGGCAGTCGCTCCGCTGTTATATTTTTCGGTTAATTGCTGTTGCAGCGTTCGTATGCCTTGATACAGTGCATAAGTGTTCGGGTAAAACGCGTCCATCGTCGGTTCCGGCAGGAACGTGCAAGTTTCCATGGTTTTTTTCAATGCGAGTTGCGTGTTTTGAAAGGCGGCGGATTTAAACGTGTAGTCGGCAAGTTTGTCGAACGCCCCGTTTTTTACAGGGAAGTACCCCGTTTGCGCAACGTAATCGAGGTTGCGCTTTTCGTCGGTGAACCACTTTGCAAACACGGTTGCGGCTTCGGCTTTTTGGTCGGTTGTTTTGTAGGAGCATAAGCCTACGCCCGCTTGCGTTGCATACTTGTTGCCGACTTCCGCTTGCGGCAGGGGCAGCACTTTTAAATTGATGTACTCCCACGAATTGTCGTCGTAGGTGATTTTGTCGTTGTAGTACAGCACCGCCGCCGAGGAGGAAATGCCCGCCACGGTTTGCCCCGTCATGACTTGCGTGTTGGAGTAAAGGTCGGACACGACGATATGCCCCTTTGCAATGGCGTCGGCAAATTTTTTGTAGGAATTTTTTAAAATTGCGTTGTCGTTGTACCAGCCGTTGTCGTTGTAAAAATTCGTTGCGCCGCGGCTGATTGCGTCAAGTTCCACCGCGCGCACCAAATAGTCCAGCGCGCAAAACGGCTTGCCGCCCGAATAGTCGTAGTATTTTGCGGCAACGTCAAAAAAGCCGTCCCACGTTGCAAGGTCGTTGTAGGTTACTTTTTTTGCCGCGGCAAACCGCTCGAACACACCGCTTGCCAAAAACAACAGGTGTGTGGATTTTGACGTCGGCAACACGGCAAGCGTGTCGCCCAACATGCCGTCATCGCGAAAACTTTTTACAAATTCGTTCAATTCGGCTTCCGTCAACCGTTCGTTCCAATGAATGAGGTTGCTAACGCCGAGTTCCTGTGCGTTACTGGTGTGGCAAAAAAACAAGTCGGGCATTGGCGGCGCGCCGACTTTGCCCTGTTGTGCGTTTAGTAGTTTTTCCCCGATTTGTGCCGCGTTGGACATCAACTTTACGTCCACAATAATTCCCTTGTTTCGGCCGACGGTGCGGTTAAATTCCTCCACGAGGCGATTCATCGGCGAATCCGCCTGCTCGCCGAAAACGTGCCACATGGTAAGCGTCACCGGTTTTTTCGGATCGAGGAGCGTCCCCGACGGACTGCACCCGACAAACACGGCGAGTAAAAGCACCAAAACACATAAGAGGGAAATGAGTTTTTTCATAGACGCTCCTTTTCGCCTTTTCATCCTTTTTCGGTTCGGAAACGACGGCGACATCGTTTTTTGTTTTGTCGGTTTTTTGCACCTCGAAACGGGGTGGGGTAGCGGTGGAGTGTTGTAAGTAAGCCCCAAACGGTTTTTTGCCTTTTTGCCGCTTGTGTGGCAAGGGAATCCGAAAGGGACGGAATTATGAAGTGTGTTGCTTCCCCAAGTTCACCTACACGCTTTGTCGTGCCGTGGCAATCGGTTTTTTTGCCTTTTTTGCCGGTTTTTCCGAAAAAAAGCGAAAAATTTCGAAAAAATTTTTGCCGTTTCCCTACCTTTTGGGGGAAAGGGTAGGGGACAAGAGTTTTTTCGTGCGTATACTAAAAGCATCGTAGGAAAGTTATTTCCCGAATTTTGCGCCTAAATTGTAACACAAACGCCAAACGAAATCAAGAGTGCCCACAAAACGAAATCGCAATCCTTTAAAAAACAAAGGAAAAGGATTTTCGCAAAAAGGAGAAAGAATGATGACGCAAGGAACCAAAACCGCGAACTACAAAATCACAACGGACGCAAGCGGCAAGGTTGTTTCGTTTTACTGTGCGCTGTCGGGGATGTACGTGTGTCGATGCACCGTGCCCGTAGCCCTTGCCGACGAAGCGGCAGTCCTTACCGCGTGGGAAACGGAAGGCCGCAATCATTTTGACAAATGTCACAAATGCGGGCGGTGGGTGTCGTCGGTGATGTTTAATGCGGACGTGTTGGCATGTGTGGATTGCGTCCCGTGGGAGGATTCGCCGAAATTTTGCGCGTGGTGCGGCGAAAAGGTGAAAAAAGGCGAAGAGTTTTGTTCGCGCTGCGGCAAAAAATTGCAGTACGGAGGGGACTAGCATGACGGCGAACGTAAGGGAAGCGTCAAAGCGCGCGGCAATGAAAAAGTACGGTTTCGGCACGGACGAAATGAAAAAAATCAAAGTTTGCCCGACGTGCGGTGCGGCGCAATCGTTAAAAAACACGGTTTGCACGCAGTGCCAAACGCCGCTTTCGTCCGAAACGCTGTTCGACGCCTACAAAACGCGGCACGCTGTTTGTCGGCGGTGCGGCGAAGTGGTGGCAAACGGCGCAAAGTTTTGCCCGCAATGCGGCAAACGCATTCCTACTAAACCCGTGCAGCCGGAAAAGCGGAAGGGCAAAAAATCCATTGTTTTCAATCGCAACGAAGGCGATTTGAAATAAACCAAACTAAAAAAGGAGAAGAACCATGAAGAAGAGATCTATCATCACGATTCTCGCGCTTGTGTTGATGCTTGTGCTTATGGGAACGACGCTTGCTGCGTGCAGTAAGTATAAGCACGAGTTTTCCAAAGAGTGGGAAGTTGACGGGGAGTATCATTGGCATGCATGCTTAACCGAAGGTCACACCGACGTGGCGGATAAGGAAGCGCACGTGTTCGACAAGCAGGTAGTAAATGCCAAATATCTGGCGGCGGCGGCAACGTACACCACGCCCGCAAAATACTACAAATCGTGTATGTGCGGGGCGAAAGGGAAGCAAACGTTTGAAAGCGGCAGCACCCTTTCCGCAAAGGACAATGTCGTCACGTTGAAATCCGGCGTTACGCTGAACAAAACGTACGACAAAACCGCCGTGGTCATTACGCCGACGATGGTCGAAACCAACGGCGACGGCGCAATTACCGTCATGTACAAAGGCGCAACCGAGGGGGACGACAAGTACACGGCAACGGCACCGTTGAAAGCGGGCAGCTACGTGGCAAAAGTTTCCGTTGCGGCAACGGCGGAATGGAAGGCGGCTTCCAAAGAGTTTGCGTTTACCATTCAGCCGAAAACGTTGACGGCAAGCGGCACGAAAGTGTACGACGGCACGGCAACCGTCATGGCGAACTCGTTTGAGGGCGTGGCGGAAGGCGACGTTGTTACGGCAACCATCGAAATGGCAAGTAAAAACGTCGGCACGGCAGTAACGGAAGTTACGCTGGGCGGCGACGACGGCAACAACTACGTGCTGCCGAAGGAAAACGTAACGGCATCCATCAAAGTAAGGCCGTTGTCCACCACGTCGTTGGAATGGATTGCGTACAACGGTTCGGACGTCATTCGGGTTCAGCGGTTGCAAAACGTAGTCGAGGGCGAAAACGTAACGGCATTCATCAAAATGACGAGTAAAAACGCCGGCGCAGGCATTAAGGAAACTTGGCTCGAAGGGGCTGACAAAGCGAATTACGAGTTCCCGAAAGCAAACGTGCACAGTGCCATGATTACGCAACGCAGAATCGAGCAGTTGAATTTGGAAATTCCGTTTTTTAACGGCACGGAAACACGCATCAATGCGCAAGGGTTAAACGCCGCAAACGGCGACTTTTTGGCAAACGACGACATTTCGGTTTCCCTTACGTTTGCAAATGCCGAAGTCGGCACGACGGCGGAACACGCATCGGAAGGAAGCTGGTGGAGTAGCACCGGTTTTACCGGCAGCGACAAGATGAACTACGACCTGACGAATTTGACGGTAACGGCAACAATCGTGAAGTGTCGGTTGGAATTGCCGACGTTGGAATTTACGCGTAACGCAAGCGATCCGCAGGTGGACGGTGCGTTCCTGTTTAACGGCACGGTAACCGAAGTTTGGCTGTTAAGTAGGTTGGCGGACGTGGAAGTAGCGGGCATTTACCAATTGAAGGTAAACAAACTCGAACTTTCCGATCCGGAGCATTACGAACTTGTGAACCACGCAACGGACGAGCGGAACCTCCTCCTTACCGTAGTAAACGACGAAAGTTTTTACATGGCGATTCGTCAGGTAGGGATGCAAAGTGCCACCGAAACGATTTTGACCGGCGTTGTGAACGCAGGCGAAATTGAAGCGAACAAGCAACTGGTTGTGAGCGGAATCGACAAAACGGTAGTGGTAAAAAGCATCAACGTTACCGGCGGCGGCACGAAAGCGAAAAAAGGCGACCACGTGCAGCTGATTGTTACCGGCGTAAAAGTGGCAGAAGTCAAACCGGGCATGGTGGTTACGCCATTGCCGCAAAACGTTGCTTACGATTTTGAAATGGATTTCACCATGAGTGAAAACGCATGGACGGACGAAATGGCATCCGGTGCCTCCGGCACAATGCTGCATTTGTACCGCTACAAAAAACCGGCAAGCGCACCTTACACTTACGAGTACGTGTGTATGGTCAACGCCCAAATTCTGTGGGAAGGCGCCGCAATGCACAAGGGAGATACGCGCCTTGTAAGGGTGAAAATATTGACGCTAGCTATGCCGATGTGGGAGGATTTGATTGTGATGGCAACTCACACTGCCGACACAAGCAAACTTTACGGCTACGGCACGATTACCAGCGTGCAACCTGCTACCGTGGTGCTTGGCACGGTAACAACGAGTTCCGGCGGAACGTTCCAAGTAACGCCGATTGCACCGAACAGCACGAAATTTACGGCAAAACCGGATTACGGCCTGTTTTCGGATGACGATGAAGTAACCATCACCGTTTCGTGCGATGGCAAGGAAATTGCAAAAATGACGCGTACCGGCTTTAACTTCGACAGCACAAGCAGTTTGTGCTATCAGGCGACGGGCGGCACGCTTGAGAACGACGTCGGCGAGTGGACGTTTAATTTCCACAAAGGCGTGGAAGGGTTCACCGATGCCAACGGCAAATGGATTTGCTCCGAAACCGCAGTGGTGTTTGAAGTCGCTATCGAAACACGGGATCAACTACAAGGGGTTTTAACGATTGGGGAGGATTTCACCAATTACGGTGTCGCTCCGAACGAAAACTATTTTTACAACGCCACCCTAAGCTCAGGCTGGAATCGCATTCGAAGCAATGCCGTGAAGTACTTCAAGGTGTTCGACAAAAACGGGAATGAATTGCCAATCCGCATGGGAGAATTGTTTGAAGCACCAACAAGCGGCACGTATTACGTGTGGTTGAAAAACACGGGAACAACTACGATTGACGTTACCGTTCGCATGGAACACATCGGCATCATCCTGACGGTTCCGCTTGGGAATACCGTTGGAATTCCGAAAGGCGAAGCAAACACCCTGAAAGTGGTAAAAGTCAACCTGTCTGCAATCACGAATCCGTACCAAAAATTTAACGTTACGTTGAAAAAATCCTACGATTCGTTTAATGCCGATGCGTTAAAATTTTATGACGAGGACTTCCGAAGAGTTTCGTCGTACAGCATGTCGTATACGGAAACGAGTGGGGAAAAGTACCGCATTTATCACATGCAGGAACAAAACACGGTAGACAAAACCTACTACATTATGATAAATTACGCCAATGCAGTGACGGCAACGGACACAACCCTTACCGTGAACCGCAGCTGGACGAATATTAAGGACATTACGGTTGGCACGGCGTCCACCCAAACCATCCCGTCGAAGGTCGGGCAAAGCTACAAAATAGCGTTGGTAAAGGACAAAAAGTACGTGATTAACATTGCGGCGGAGGCAACGGCATTGGAAAAACTCAACGTAACGGAATTTTACAATCCGGCTCCGTTGTTTGAAAAACGTACCGACGTGGTAAAGGAAGTGACGTTCGTAGCAACCGCAACCGGCGATCATTACTTCACGGTACGAAACGAAAATGCTACGGCTGTGTCCGTTACGGTAACCGTAAAGGAAGTGAAAACGTTGAAACCGAAAATTTAGTAATTTAAGGGAGGAAAACAACCGCACACCCCAAAACGCACCGAGCGAAGCCTTTCGCTCGGTGCGGACGGGGGGATTTTCGTGCGAAAATGATGGAAAAACCTCCTTAGCGTTTTAACAAAAACGCAAAAACAAAACCGAGCGGTTTTACCCTTCCGCTCGGTTTTTTACACTTATTTTTTGTTTCGCGTACCGTTTTAACCGTACCGTTTTGTTCGTACTGTTTTAATGTACTGTTTTAACGTACTGTTTTAACGTACCGTTTTGTTGGTACCGTTTTAACCGTACCGCTTTGTTTGTGCCGTTTTGGTTACCGAACACATGTTGCAAGTTGTTCCGGCAACGGTTTGTTCCGTTGGTTTTTCGTTGCGGTACGTAACTTCCGTAGTACGTGATTGTTTCGGTTTTTTTGATTCGACGGTTCACGCACGGTGGATTTTCGTTCGGGTTTTGTTGCGTTACTTTTCGGTAACGTTCCTATCCTGCGTGCCGTTGTGCTTGTTCCGTTTGTTTGTTAGTCGGCAAACCAAATTTCCTGTTGTCCGAATGGGTTCGGGTCGTCAGGGGATGGCGATGCGTTTGGCATTGCCGCAAAGTAGCCGAAGGTTTTTGCCCCGTCGGGTTGCCCGTCGTAGTAAGGCTTGATGGGGGATTTTCCTTTCACGACGTTAAAATCGCCGTTTGGCAAGCGTGCAAGATGCCATTTGCCTTCCGCATTTTTGGTAAAGGTGGCTTTGTAAACGTGTTCCAAAACGGAGTCCACCGCCATTGCGGTGAGTTGCGCTTTGGTTTTTTTCACAAGGTACATCAAAATTTTTTGTTCGCCGTCCACTTCGTGGGCAAAAGTAAGCACAATGGAAACGTTTTCGTTCGGTGTTTGTCCGTACACGTTGTTCGCAATAAAGGTGTAGTTGTCCATTGTGCCGACGTAGCCGTAATTTTGCCGCCCGTAAAAATATTGGGAAAACACTATGGCATTGTTCATGCCGGCGGAAGGGTTTTCGGCATTCAGCCCGTACGTTAAGTCGTTGGTTGCCGTTTCCACAATGGACTGTAAATCCTTCGTAAACCCAGGCGGATAGTCGACGTAAACAAATTCCCCTAGGTGCGACTCCACCGTGTTGTGGGCAGGGTTCGCCGGTTGTTGCGCATAGCGGAATGCGGCAAAAACTCCGCCTACGGTCAGCGTAAGGGCAAGTAACAGCATGGCGCAAATGGATGAAAAGTATTTGTTCATGTTTCCTCCTTTGTCCTGCCTCGCTTGTGCGTGGCGTGGTTTTTGTCCTTGTGTGGCATGGTACGGTTGCAAAAAGGGGAAAGGAATGGATCCTTTCCCCTTTTACGTCGTGTTCGAAAGGGTAGGGGAATTAATCCTTTACCCAAATTTCAGTGCCGCCGGAAGCTCCGTCGAAGTAAAAGCCAAACGTTTTTTCGCCACCGTGTTGGGCAATGTAGCCCGGATACTGGTAAAGTTGAATCGGGGAATGTCCCTTTTCAATCTGTTGTGCGCCGTTCGGGAGCGTTGCGATTTCCCACGTGTAGTTTGCGTTGAGTTTTAGCGTTATGCGGAACACGTTGGCTAACGTGTCGCCCTCGGTCATTGCCTGCAACTCGGCGTTACTTTTTTGCACCATGTACAAAAACCGTGTTGCTGAGCGATCGTCCCTTTCCAGCGTCATAACGACGGAAATTTGCGGATACGCAGTGCTTCCGTAAACGTGGGAGCCTCTGTCCTTGTCCATTGTGCCGATGTAGCCTATGTGGGCGCGGAACCTTTTTAAGTACTCATCCGCACGAAACATGCCTTGTTGAAAGTTCCCGCTGTTTAGCCCGTATTCGAGGTCGTTGACTGCACAGTCCAGCACGGCTTGCATTTCGGCAGTCAGGCCGGTGTTGTAGGTAAATTCGCCGAGCGACGTGTTGACGTCCGTGTTTTCGGACTTTGCGCCGCCCTGCGCATACTGAAACGATGCAAACACTCCGCCTACCGACAACGTTGCCACCAGTAGTAGCACGGTGCAAAGGGCTGTTGTAAGTTTATTCATGATGTTCCGTTCCCTCCGTCGGTTTGCCGCGTTTTTCACGGCGGCGTTGTTTTGCCAATTCCTTTTTGTAAAGTTTTTCTTCCTCGATGATGCGTTTTGCGATGTCGATGCTATCTTTTGCGGCCTGTAGCGAGGTTTCGTCCGTAACCTTAAGCGACATCGGCGCATACTTCACGCGCACTTTGTTGCCGTCGGCGTATTTTTTGAAATCCTCGTTTGGCATCAGATACTCGCACACAATCACGTCGCGCTTCACGAGTAGGCGCACCAAACGATTGTTGCCCGATTTGTACTCCTCGTAGCGATCGTTTTTGATGCGTTTGTTGCCTTCGATTGCTGCGGCATACGCCGCGATTTCGTTGTAAAAACGCTTTTGCTCTTTGGAGAGTTTCGCAAATTTTTCGTCCAGCGTCGCATGGTGCGATTGGATGATGGCCGTTGTGAGCCCTTCCTCGCCGGCTTTTTTCAGTGCGATTTCCTCCTCGATGTTGCGTTTTGCGATGTCGATGCTGTCCTTTGCGGCTTGCAGCGTGGCTTCGTCCGTCACCTTTAAGGTCATCGGCGCATACTTCACACGCACTTTGTTGCCGTCCAAGTACTTTTTAAAGTTTTCGTTCGGCATTAAGTATTCGCAAGTCACTACGTCGCGCCTTATCAGCACGCGCACCAACCGATTTTTGCCGAGTTTGTACTCCTCGTAGCGATCGTTTTTAAATTGTTTGTTACCCTCGATTGCCGCGGCATATGCCACGATTTCGTCGTAGTAGCGTTTTTGCTCGTCCGTCAGTTTTAAGTATTTTTCCGCAAGTGTTTCGACCGCCGGTTTTACAAACGCAACGGTGTGCTCGTCCGTAACAGGGGTAGGGGGCTCGTCCGTAGCAGGTGCTACTTCGGTTGCCGTCGGTTCGGTTGCAAACGTTTCGGTTGCAATCGCTTCGGCTTGCGGAGCGTCGCCCGCTGGTGCCGCCGCTAGGGCAAGGCACCTTGCATCGAATTCCTTTTTCAGCTTGCGTTCAATGAGCGGATACGCCACGCACGCTACCACCACCAGCAAAATACACAAGTACCCTGCAGGCGAGTTTAGGAACATAACGAAACTACCCACGTAGGCAATTTTGTGCCCGTCGTAAATGCCTTTCATTTGCGAGTACCGCACAGGGAATTTGTCCGTGTAGCGGTTTGCGTCGCCTTGCAACACAAACCAGCGTTCGGCGTGGGTTGCGTCAGGTTCGTTGATGCCGACAATGCGGTGCACCAGCAAAAGTCCGTCAACTTCGTACACAACAATATCGTAAAGTTTTAAGTCGCTTTCCGCCGGAAGCGGTGCGATGCGAATGACGTCAAACATTTGAAGTTGATCGTTTAAATTGTTTTCGAACAGATACTTGTTGTTTTCGTCCTTGAGGGACATGGAGGAACTTTGCACTACTTTTAAAACACTGCGTTCCACCGGTTTGTTTTCGTTAAGTTTTACGGTTAGCGAAAACACAAATAATGCGATTGTGACGGCAAGCAACAAAACGGCTACCGCTTTTTCAAGTACACAAAAAACAGCGGACTGTTTTGCTTCCGCCTCCCGCTGTTTTTGTATGCTGTCGTCGGCAAAACCGCCTCGTATGAGTTTTATGTACAACTTCACTATGTAGGTGATTAATGTGGCAAAAAACGCCGTTAATGCCACAAAAACCACCAAACACAGGATGAGGGTATAAATCTCATATCCCGTCATGCAATTTCTCCCTTAACTAAGTTGTGTAATGTTTTTGCGTAATGTTATTTTACTTCGCTGATCGTAATTTTAATCGTTACGCCGCCCAGTGCAGTGTTGTATGCGTCGTATTTTGCTTCCGTTTCCAACTTAACTCCGTTTACCGTGATGTAATCGTTGAGGTCGATGGTGATTTCATCTTTAATTTTGTCTCCACCAAACTCATTTTTCAAATTCGTTTCAGCGGTAAAGGTGAAAAGTTTTTTGTCAGTAAGTTCGTTAAAAAGCGGATCGGTCAGTTCGTTGCCCGTGATGGCGATGGTCATTTTCAGTTTGATACCGTTTTGAACAACGTCAGCGTCCGCACCTGTATTAGGGGTGAAGCTGACTTTCAAATTTCCGCTGAAGGTTCCGCCGGTCGTGTAGGTGTTTGTAGGATCGTTAATTTCGATCGCTGCAGTGCTGGTTAAGTGAATCGTTCCCTTCTCGCCTTCGATTACTTTGCCGATGATGGTAGGTTTGAAAGAGTTTTCGACTGCAGCTGCGTCGCCTTGCGCATAGGTAAAGGTTGCGTAAACGCCGCCAATGGTAAGCACGATTGCCAACATCATAATAATGCCTAGTTTTTTCATGTTTTTTCTCCTTTTTTTTATTTTGTTTTGCCTTTGCGGGGCAAAACGATTGCGTTTTTTTGCGGGTCAAGTATACTTCCCCCCCCCCTTCGCTTCAAGTGACTAAGTCACAAAAAATGGGGATTTGCGTAAAAAATGTCACAAAAATGCCATAATGTTGGCTATTTTGCGTTCCGTGTCGCAAAAAATACGCATTTTTACGTCGTTTTTGCGACAAAACCGCTGTTTTCCGATTTTCGAAAAAAGGCAAAACGTAGGACAATTGCACAAAATTGCCGCAATCGCAGGAAAACCGCACGGGTTCGTCCGCCTTTTCCTCTTGCTTTTTTGCCTGTGGGTTGGTTTTTGAAAAAACCGCTTGCCCGTAATTTTTGTCACACGGTTGCCGCCCTTTTTCCGCCTGTTTGCCGTCCGCCGGCACTCCCAACACCATTCCCGACAGCGGCAAAAGGAGGGGGAGGAAAAACACTCCGATTTCGGAAAAAGGTGGTAGAAAATCTACCGTACTCAACTTCGGTAAACGTAGGAAAGAATCTCCGCAAAACCTTGCCGCAATTTGGTTTTTCGGGTTCGCCGTTGTGTCCGAACGCTACAAACTTTTGCCTGCGGGTTGGTTTTGTGGAAAACTGCTTGCCCGTGATTTTTGCCGTCCGTTTTTCGTCCGTTTGCCGTCTGCCGGCACTCCCGACGCTACTCCCGACAGCGGCAAAGCGTGGGAGAGAATCATAGCAAGCCCTTTTGCTTTTTTTCAGTATAGTTTAGGATAGGGGACAAAAAGGTCGCGCTGACAAAATATCCCAAAAAATGCGATTCGTAGTGGGGTGTTTGTTGCTTTGGTTTTTTGGTTCGCTTGCCGTAACTCCTTTTTACAAGGTCGCCTTTTTCAAGCGGCGGTTGCGGAAAAGGGCTTTCCACGGAAAACAAAGGTACACTTTAGTTTACTCGAAATTTGCGGAAAGAGAACTTTCGAAAAGCCTCACAAGGTTGCCGTGTAAAAACCGAAAGTGTAATAAAGCATAATAAGGAGAGGGAACAAAACAGAAAAATCGAAAACCGAAAGTAGGAAAGTATCAAAAAAGAAAAAAGAAAAAATCGTCAGCATAAAAGTATCAAACAGAAAAAAGCGGAGCCACGGCATACGTGTTGTATGCCGTGGCTCTTTTCGGAATAGTTTTGCGTAATTCGTATGTTGCCCTTTTCGGAACAGTTTCGGTACTTGCCCTTGTGGGGTGTTTTCGGTACTTGTTCTTTGTAGGGGGTTGTTTTTTGTTTTCGGGCTTGCCTTTTTTGAATCCGGCGGAAAAGCCCGTTGTTTTTCCGCTTCTGGCTTTTGTCGTTGCCCTTGTGGTTGGCAAAAAGTTTCGGTTCGTGTTTTGCCCTTTTCGGAACAGTTTCGGGCGAAACGTGGTTCGCCGATTATTCCGTTGCGAGTTTTTTCAACTGCTCCAAGTTGCAAAGGATAATTTTGCCGCGCTCGGTGTCAATGAGTCCGTCATCCGAAAAGCGGCGGATTGCTCGCCCCGCAACTTCGCGCACGGTGTTGGTTAATTTTGCAAGTTCGTCCTGCGTGACGCTGATTTCCGTTTCGCCGGTGAGTAGGTACTTTTCCCACAAAAAGGATGCCAGCCGCATTTCGTACTTGGTAAAAATCAGTCGATACATGGAGTTTAGGCTAACGGCAAACCGATCGGCAAGGAGTTCGTAAATATGGCAACGGACTGCCACGTTTTCGGCCATGAGTGTTTTTAGGTTGGTTGGGTCGAACGTAAGGATGGTGCAATCCTCCTCCGCAACGAAGCGGATGTCAAACGAAATGCTTTCCGGCACGCTCGTGATGCAAAAAATGCTTAATTCTTGTTCGTAAAGCCGAAAAAACGTTATTTCGCGAAAGGACTTATCCTCCATTACCGTGCGCACAACGCCTTTTGCAATGTAAAAGGGCAAGTTTTTTTCCTTTGGTATTTGAAACAGGTCGTTGCCCCTTTTCACCTGTTTAAATTGCGCCGTGTCGAACAGGAGGTGTTGTTGCTCCTCGGTTAAATGACTGAAAAACGGAATGTTTTGTTGAACGATTTCTTTTACGAGCATAGTAGTTTCCTCCTTTCCCCCTTGGGAGTCGTTACAAACAAGCACAAAAAGGTAGCCCCTTTGTGCGGTTTGGCGTTTGAAAAAAGTAAAATAAAGTAAAATGAGGTTACGTTTTTCGAAAATGTAAGGAAGTAAACACAAGGAAGCCTTTCGAAAAATTCACGTGACGGTTGTTAAGTTTTCGAATTTTTAAGGAAGCACGTAAAATCGAGCGGATTCGAAAATTAACGTATGGACAAAGGCGGCGGCAGTTTGCGACCGTTGCGCCTGTGTTGGCTTGGTTTTTTTGGGTTTTGTTAATTTTTCGAATTTTTTAAGGAAGCACGTAAAATGCCGTTCGAAAATTAACGTACTGTGCTACGCCGTCCTTTGCGTTACAAGGCGGGCGAATAGCGGCAGGAAACGCTACGGGCGATGCGGTTTTGACGCTTTCCCACTACATGTTGTGGTTTACCACGTAACATTTCCACTACTATAGCACAAACGTTTTTGTATGACAAGAATTATCAGCAAAAAATTGAAGCAAAACGAGAATTTTTCCTATTTATTTTTGAGTACGTCGGCAAAAAGTTTTATATTGTCGAAACTCGGCCGGTATTTGCCCGCTTCGATGCCGTGGATAATTTCCACCACTTTGTCGTTGACAGGGGTAGGGACGCCGACTTTTTTGCCGTAGTCGCTGACGACGCCGTTGATTGCCTCTACTTCGCAGGGTTTGCCTTTTTCGATGTCCTGCAGCATGCTTGCACGAATGAGGCGGTGCTTTTTGATCGCAATCGGAATAATGGCAAAGGAAATTTTGCGTTTGAAGGCGTTGTGATAGTCCAAAAGTTTTACAACGTCCTTGCCTTGAATCGGCTCGATGCGAATGCCGCCCGCACGGGTGGAATCGATGATTTCTTTAATGATGCGCTGGGCGCAAAGGCGACTCGTTTTGTTGTCCGCAACTGCGCCGAAATTGCAACCGAGGACTGCCGACATGCCGCTGAAGGCGGAGTTTACCACAAGTTTTGACCACCTTACGCCAAGGAAGTTGTCCTCCACTTCCACTTTGCCCATAAGCGACAACAGGCGGATGATTTCCTGAAAATGCTTGTCCTGCCGCGCCGAGTTCGTGAGCGCACCGAGCGCAAACACCAAGGCATCGGGCGAGGACGTGAGTTCGCTTACGCCGGGGGATGTCATTTGCGCGCCCCAGCCGATGGCACAACCGTAGGTGCGGTTTTCGCCGATGATTTCGGCAACGCTTTGCTCCGGCAATCCGTTTTGCATGGTGCAAATTACACCGTCCGGTTGCAAAAAGGCGGTGAGCATTTTTACGACTTCACGATTGTTGAGTTGCTTCGTCATGAGGGAAATGACGTCGTATTTTTCGTGCATTTCCGTTGGAAGTAGGGCGTTGACTTTTACGTTGAAGTGCGCTTCCCCCGTGACGGTTGCGCCGTGTGCCTTTAATGAGGCAACGTGTGCTTGGTTGCGGTTGACAAGGTCGATGCTTTCGCCGCGCTTTGCAAGGTACGCCCCCAGCACTGTGCCGAGCGACCCCGCACCGTAAATACATACTTTCATAAATAACTCCTATCTGTTTTTTATTTTTGAAACCGTTGTCGGTTCGATTGGTTGGTTTTGTGGGTTGGTGGTGTGATTGGTTAGGTTGTGGTTGGTGTGTTTGGTTAGGTTGTGGTTGGTGTGTTTGGTTAGGTTGTTTTTTGGTGGTTGTTGTGTGTCGCTATGTTTTGTTGTGTGTTTCGTACTACTGGGGGCTCCTTATTTACTTACAAATTAACTCTCAAAACATAGGAGTACGGCTACTTTTTAGGAAATGTGGGTGCCTGCGGTTTTTTAAAAAGGAAGTCTTTTTCAAAACCTACCGCCACCGAACGTTTCCTCCGTTGCGGTTTTGAAAGGCAAGCCGTGGTTCCTGTTTTGGTTTCCTACTTTTAAGTTTATCACAAACGCATTGCGTTTTCAAGATGAAAGGCGGCGTTGTTTTTTCTTTTTTTGGGACTCTAGGTGGCGTAAGGGTGCGGAAAACAGGGAAATTTTTAAAGTAAAATTTTGCAAAAAAGGATATGCGCGTAATGGGGAAAAAGGCTCTTTTCGAAAGAGGAAACGTCGTTACTCTAAAAAAGTTGTTTTCCGCAAAAAAAACCGCCGTATACGGCGAAAATGTCGGTATTGACAAGCAAAAAAAAAGAGAGTACACTTGTTTTATTACGACCAAACGGAGTGAATTATGTTGGAGTTATACGAAAAAATCGAAAGTGGTGTGAACGTTGCGTTGCAGTACGTCATTTTGGTTGTGGAACTCATCGGCGTTGCCGTGCTGTTGTATGCCATCATCAAGGCCGTGATCGGGCTTTTTCAAAAACAACCGCGGGTGCGCTTGCACCTTGCCGAGGGCATTGCGCTTGCGTTGGAATTTAAGGTGGGCGGCGAGTTGCTGCGTACCGTGATTGTGCGCAATTGGGACGAATTGCTGGTTTTAGGCTCCATTATTCTCTTGCGCGCGGCGTTGACGTTCCTGATTCAATGGGAAATTAAAATCGAAAAGAAAAACGACGTTTTGCCGATTGCTCCCGATGCGATGGCTTGGCTCGAAAAAGTAAGCGAACAAAAGGAAAAGGAATTAAAAAGGGAAAAATATCAAAACACCGAACTCGGCAAGTAAAAAAACTCCGCCCCCTTTTAAACCGACAACCGGAAAAACGAAAACCTTAAACCTTTAAAAAAACGGAAACTGTAAAATTTAATCGGTTTCATTGAAAAAACTTTAAAATTTTAAAATTCAAACAATCAAAAAGGCAAAATCGGGTAGCAAACGTTTTGCTACTCGATTTTTTTAGCCCCAAACAGTACCGCATTTTGAAAACACGAAAAAACAAAATTAAGGATTACCTTTCGTATTAGTCTATTTTTGAAAACCAAAAAAATCGAAGAACTGCAGAGGAGAACAGGATGGAAGACCAAAAGAAGAAAATTACAGAAGCGATGGCGTGTCAGTTCGTCGGGAATTACTGCTTTAGCGAGGAAGAGATTGCCGAAATA
>CAKPPA010000005.1 GCA_934177025.1 uncultured Clostridia bacterium | reverse complement strand
GTATCCTTCGCCGGATTTTTCAGTAATTTAATTGCGGTTCCCGTGTCCTCGGTGCTGTTTCTCCTCGGGTGGGCTACGGTAATTCCGGGGCTCGGCTTTTTGTCCGGCGTCGTCACGTGGATTTACCGCCGAATGTATGCGCTTGCGTCGTTTGCCGCGGGTTCGCATTTGTCGGAAGTAAAAATCGGTTCGTTGGGCGTCGGAATTTTGGTGTTTTTCGTCCTTTTGTTTTTCCTTGGCGGCTTTGTCATGCTAAAAGGCAAATCTCGCCGTTACACGGCAGGCGTGTTGGCACTTTTGTTTGTCGTGACTTCCTATGTGTCCTTAAAGCCGATGAAGCAAACGGAAACGGCGTATCTTATGGAAAGCGGAAATCAAGTGTTTTTCTCCGCCGAGGGTGCCGTTTGCGTTTCGGAATTAAAAACGACCGCCGATGCCGAGGAATTGGATGCCTTGCTCGGTTCCTATGCGTGCGACAACGTCGTGTGGTTTACGGACGAATTGGTGCCGACCGAGGGTTTAAAAACGGTAATGACCGAAAACTTGTTTCGGTTTGAAAAAATCGTGGTGCGAAAAATCCCGCATACCGACGTAACGGCAGCCTTTCCGGAACTCAAGGAAAAAATTCTAATACTGCCGGACAATCAGCCTTACCGTTCCTACGGTACGGAATTGCGGTTTTTGCGGTACGGAACGCGTTATTACGGCAAGTACGTCGGGCAAACAACGCTCAAAACGTTGCTACTCACTCCGTTACAAAGTGCAAGTGTTGCCTGCCTTCCGTTGCTTTTGCCGCAAGGGGTAACCACGGTGTGGTGTAGCGACCGCGCCGAGGAAGTAAAGTTTTTCTTTCCGCACGAAAATGTGTTCACAAGTCAGCGCACGCGCGCAAAGGAAATTTATTCCGCGAAGCGACACGGAAACTTTACTTTATACGAAAAAAATGGTACAATAATCATTAAAGTTTGACTTTTTCGGAGGTAAGATGAAGTTTTCGGAATTAAAACTTCAGTTAAATCGTCCTTCGTTTTTGGAGGAAACGCCTGCGTTCGTCATCGAAGGGGAGGATGCGTTTTTGCGTGAAAGCGCACTGAACATGATCCGAAAAAAGGCGGACGTACCGTTGCCCGAATGGAACGAGGCGTTTTTTTCGGAGGAGCAATCGTTTGCGGACGTTCTTTTGGCGTGCGAAGTGTTGCCCGTCCTTTCGAAAAAACGGCTGGTCATCGGAAAGGATATCAAGGCGGATGCCAAAAGCAAATCGCTTTGGGAGGATTACCTTCGTCAGCCGGTGAAGGAAACACTGCTGATTTTTGTCAATTCTTCCGCAACGGAAATGCCGAAATGGAAAGGTTTGACGTGGATCGATTGCGCCGGATTGGACGAAGTCGTCATCGAAAAATGGATTGTTAACGAATGCCGCAAAGCGGAAAAGCGCATTGCATGGAGCGACGCAAAACGCCTTTCGGAATACTGTCGGCAGGACATGACGCGCATTTCGACGGAAGTGCAAAAACTTTGCGCCATACCGGCGGAGGAAATCACGCAGGAATGGATTGAAACGTTAGTCAACAAGGATGCGGAGTATCGCGTGTTCGAGTTGACGAACGCCATTGCCGCCAAAAACACGGCGGAAGCGTTTGCGATTTTAAAAAACCTGACGGAGCGCGGCGAGGATCCGATTTTCCTTATGGGCACGATTTACTCCTCCTTTCGTCGGATGTTTTACGTCATTGCGTCGGACTTATCCTTAAAGGAATTAAGTGCGCTGTTAAAAGTCAAGGAGTACGCGATTGTAAAAGCGCGCGAAACGGCGCAGGGCTTCCGTGCGGTAAAACTGAAACGTGCCTTGGACTTGTGCGCCGAAGCGGACGAAAACTGTAAAACGGGCGTGTGGAAAGCGCAAACCGCACTCAACGTCCTTGTGATGAAATTACTGAATTTGTAAGGAGAAGTATGATCGAAAAACTAAAACGTAATTATTCCTTGTCGATTTGGATCACGCGCATTTTCTTCTTTTTAACCACCACGTTTGCGCAGTTGTTTGCAATCGACAGTACGTTGAATTACTTTGCGGTAGCGCTCGGTGCGGTGCCGTACAATATTTGGGTGTTTTTGGGCATCGGCTTGTTTTCCGCCGTGTTTGCGGAATTAATTTGGCGGTTGGTGTTTCGGTTCGGATTGCGACTTATGAATCTTTACGTCATTCCGCAAAGCGAAGGCATACTGCTTTTGTTGGTGTACCTGTGCTTCCGTAATTTTGCGGTAGGGGCAGTGAATTTGATTTTCATGATTTCGCCGGTGGCATATTCCTTCGGCGCAATTTTGGTGGATTTCGTTGCGACGGCAATAATGTTCTTTTTCTATTTCCGCATGCTGAAAAAGTACTACCTCAACGACAAAACCGCACCTTTTGTGTTTAAACTCATTGCAATCCCCGTTTTGGTGTACTATGCGGTGTCGTGCATAAATCTTTTGTTGGGAGGAATGGTATGAAAAAGTTTTTTGCCGTTTTCATGGCGGTATTTTGTTTGTTTTTCGCAATTCCTTCCGTGTCCGCCGCGGAAGCGACTACAAGTGCTTCCTACGACGATTACGAAACGTATCGCCTTTTGGCAGAGTTTGAGGAAAAGCATCCTTACCGCTTTGCGGGGAGCAAAGGCACCGTGGATGCGGAAGTTTGGCTGGAGCAAAAACTCATTGAGTTTGGCTACACGGCGAACGAATTGACCAAACAATCCTTTTTGTTTTATGAGGAGGAGGAACGGACGGGCGTCAACTTAATTGCCAAACACGCTTACGATCCGAACAAAAAGGACGTTATTTTAGGCGCACATTACGACAACGCCGCAAAAACCGGCAGTTTGGGCGCGTTGGACAACGGCAGCGGTGTTGCTACCGTGTTAAACGTTGCCAAACAATCCGTCGGCAGGGACTATCCGTTTAATTTAGTCGTCGTGTTTTTCGACGGCGAGGAGCCCGGGCTACGTGGCAGTGCCTTTTATGCAAGCAAAATGACGCAAAGCGAACGGGATAACACGTTGGTTATGATTAATGTCGACACAGTTGCTTGCGGCGAGTATCTTTACGTGTACGGGCAGGATAAAGCCACGAATTACGAAACCTTTTTGGCAAATGCGTCCAACGGGGTGTCGACGGGCTTTGTCAAAACCTCCCCGCTCAACAAGCGTGCCACCGCATTGCTTTACGGCTACGGCTATCCCGAAACTTCCTTTTATCACAACGGGCAGGCAAGCGATCACAGCTCCTTCAAAGCGCAAGGCATTCCGACCGCCTTCTTCTTCAGCGGAAATTGGCAGTCCGGCTATGCCGGCTACGTGGAAAGCGACCGCGCGGAGCACATTTTACACACTTCGAAGGATTCGGTGGAAAGCCTGAAACGGTTGTACGGCATCGAATTCGTCAACAAAATGGAAACGGTGTCGCAAACGCTACTCAATGCGTTCACGTCGGCGGACTTTTTGCCCGTTATGACAAATGCCCGTTCGGAAATGATTCCGCGCTTTTGGTACTCTACCGTGTGGTCGGGTGCGATTTTGGGGGTTCTACTCGTAGCGGCCTTGATATTTGTCGTGTTGTACTACAAAAAATTGGTAAAAAATTCCTATCTCGGCACGCCGGAAGTCAAGCAATCGAATGTTTTCCGCGCACCGGATGCGGACGATATTTTTTCTTTTCGGAAGTAAGGAACAATGAAAAAGGGCTGGTTTGTTCACAACGGATATTATTTAAGTAAATCGACGTTGGACTTGGTGGATCGGTTTACCCGCCATTTTCGCAATTACGATTGCGAAGTGCTGACGCTCAAAAGCACGGAAATTTTGCTGTATTTGGATTCGGACGGCAAAGTGAAGCAAAGCACGCAACATTTCAAGCCGGATTTTGTCGTGTTTTGGGACAAGGATTTGAATTTGGCGCGCCTCATGGAAAAGTGGGGCGTTCGCGTGTACAACAAGTCCGAAGCACTCAGCATTTGCGACGACAAAAACTACACCTATGCGGTTTTGGCGGAGCGTGGCATCCCCTTGGTAAAAACGGTGTTTTCGCCGCTACTTTACACCACTTGCGACGAGCACGACGACACGTTTTTAAAGCACGTGGAGCAAACGTTGCACTATCCCATCATCGTCAAGGAAGCCAGCGGTTCGTTCGGCGAGCAGGTGTACCTTGCCGAAAATTTTGAGCAACTGAAGGCAATTCGAAAAAAACTGCGGTATTTGCCGCATCAGTATCAGGAATTTGTGGAAAAAAGCCGCGGCACGGACGTGCGCATGATTTTTATCGGCGATCAATTCGTTGCGGGCATGCGGCGGCGCAATCTGCACGATTTCCGCGCCAACGTGGAATTGGGCGGCGTTTGCGAGGAGTATCAACCAACGCCGGAAATGATTGCGCTAGGGCAAAAAACGGTGGAAGCCATCGGGTTGGATTACGCCGGCATCGACATTTTGCTGGACGATGTGCCGAAAGTATGCGAAGTGAATTCCAATGCATACGTCAAAGGCATTACGCAAACCAGCGGGGTGGACGTTGTGGACGAATACATCCGTTACATTTTAAGCGGAAGGTAAATTATGGAAAAACGGATTCGGAATGCGGTAACGGACTTACAGGACTACTGCCGTCAAATCGGCGTCGATTGGCAAACGCTGACCGTCATTGCGGCAACGAAAACGCAGTCCGTCGAAACAATCAACCTATTGCCGAGTTGCGGCATTCACGTCGCGGCGGAAAATCGCGTGCAGGAGTTTTTGGAAAAATACGACAAAACTTCGGGCGTGGAATGGCAGTTTATCGGGCGGCTGCAAACCAACAAAGTAAAGTATTTAATCGACAAGGTAACGTTAATTCAGTCGGTGGATCGGGCGGAACTTGCGCAGGAAATTCAAAAACAAGCCAAAAAGCACGGCAAAATCATGCCGATTTTGTTGGAAGTCAACGTCGGTAGGGAAGCGGAAAAAGGCGGAGTACTTCCCGAAAATTTGGAAATGCTTTACAAGGAAGTTTGTGCTATGGATTGCGTTCGGGTAGTCGGGCTGATGTCTGTGCTGCCGAAAAACGCTCCGGAGCAACTTTACGAGCAAATGCATTCGCTGTTTCAGGAGTATCGCCAAAAGGATGAGGCCTTTCGCTACTTGTCCATGGGCATGAGCGGCGACTACCGCACGGCACTGAAGCACGGCGCAAACATGATTCGCCTCGGAACGGCATTGTTCGGCGAACGAAAGGGGGCAAACAAGGAAAATGCTGAAAAATAAACGAAAAAAATTTAATTCCGCCGTGGTGGAATTGGCGGACGTCACCATTCTCCGACCGGAAAAATTTTCCGACATTCAAACGGCAATCGACTCCTTAATGGAGCAAAAGCCGTTGGGCGTCAGTTTTGAAAAAGCAACGGCGGATTTAACGCAAAGATTTTTAGATTACTTAAGCGGCGCGATTTACGCGTTGGAAGGTACGGTAAAACAGTTGACGGCAAAAGAGTTTTTGTTCGTTCCTTTCGGCGTGGAAGTCGTGGTGCCGTACGAATAAGGGGCAACTATGAAAAAAAGAACGTTGTGGATTCTTTGCGCATCGCTTTTCGTGTTTGCGATTGCGGCGGATCTTATTACAAAATCGTGGGCGGAAACCGCGCTTTCCGGCGGCAGGGTAATCCCCGTACTCGGGAATTGGCTGGTGTTTTGTTTCACCGTCAACACGGGCGGGGCTTTCGGCAGTTTGGCAGGAAGTAACGTTTTGTTTTTTATCGTAACGCTCATCGGGCTACCGGCGTTCGGCTTTTGGCTTTACCGCAGTTCGAAGGAGGGTTCCGTACTCAATTGCATCAGTATCACCATGATTTTGGCAGGCGCACTCGGCAACGCTTACGACCGCGCGTTTTTGGGCGACGGATTTTTCAACGGTGCCGTGCGGGATTTTATTTCCGTAAGCGGGTTTTCCGTGTTTAACGTGGCGGACAGTTTTTTGACGGTCGGCGTAATTCTTTTGATGTTCGGCGTGTTTTTTTGGAACAAGGATGCGTTAATCCCGCTTCGAAAAAACCGCGGGGAGAACGACGGGAATGGAGAAGGAAATTAAACTATTGGTTACGGAGGAATGCGAAGGCGATCGGCTGGACGTGTTCTGTTGCGAAAATGCGGATCTTTCCCGCTCGCACGTGCAAAAACTGATTGCGGAAGGCATGGTGGCACGCAACGGCAAACCGGCAAAGGCGTCGAAACCCGTTGTCGAGGGGGATGAAATCGTCATCACCGTGCCGGAACTTCGCCCGATTGCCTTACAGGCGGAGGACATTCCGATTCACGTCGTGTACGAGGACGAGTACTTGGCGGTCATCGACAAACAGCAGGGGTTAGTGGTGCATCCCGCGGCAGGCAACGAATCCGGCACGCTGGTAAACGCCTTGCTGTTTCGCTTTCACGATTTAAGCGGCATTAACGGCGAACTTCGCCCCGGCATCGTGCATCGGTTGGACAAGGATACGTCCGGTTTAATGATGGTGGCAAAAAACGACACGGCGCACCGTTCCTTGGCGGAGCAAATTGCAAAAAAGGAGTGTCGGCGCGTGTACTACGCCCTTTTGGAAGGCGTTTTAAAGGAGGATTGCGGCATAGTGGATCAGCCGCTGGGGCGCAACCCTGCGGATCGAAAAAAAATGGCAATCGTTCCGAACGGCAAACGTGCGGAAACGCATTGGAACGTCCTCAAACGCTACCGCGACTACACGCTTTGCGAATTCGAGTTGAAAACGGGACGCACGCACCAAATTCGCGTTCACGCAAAGTTTTTGGGGCATCCGGTCGTCGGCGACGTAACCTATGGTTACGCCAAGCAAAAATTTCGCCTAAACGGGCAGTTGTTGCACAGCAAACGCATCACGTTTACGCACCCCGTAACGCATCGGGAAATGACGTTCGAAAGCGAACTGCCGGATTATTTTTTAAAAGTTTTAAAAAGTTTAAAGTAGTGCTTTACAACGGCAACGATTTGTGTTAAAGTACACTTAATCGATTATCTTTAAGAGAGGTACGGCGAGACCTCAAGATAGTTTCAATGCGTTTCAGTTTGGTACAGTCTGAGGTCCCGCTTACGAGCGGGATTTTTTTTATGCAAACTTTCGAAAAAGGAGGACGAAATGAAGTTCAAAGCGAAAATTATGGAGGAAGCGGAAATCAATCGCGCCTTAACGCGAATTGCGCACGAAATTTTGGAACATAACGGCGGCGCGGAAAATTTGGTGCTCATCGGCATCAAAACGCGCGGCATCCAGTTGTCGCAACGCATTGCGGAACGCATCCAACGGTTTGAAAATCGCAAAGTGCCGGTAGGGGTGCTCGACATCACGTTGTACCGCGACGACATTCGGGAGGATAAGTCCCTCATCGTGGACGACACCGTCATTGATTTTACCGTCAAGGATCGGGACGTCGTGCTGGTGGACGACGTGTTGTTTACGGGGCGCACGGTGCGTGCGGCACTCAACGCAATCAATCATTACGGCCGTCCGAAAAGCATTCAGTTGGCAGTATTGGTGGATCGGGGACATCGCGAACTTCCGATTCGTCCGGATTACGTCGGCAAAAACATTCCAACGTCGCAAAGCGAAGTCGTTTCCGTCAGTTTAACGGAAAAGGACGGCAAGGACGCCGTGGAAATTTTCGATCTGATTTAACGCAAAGGGGCACTATGAAAAAAAAGGATTTGTTGGGTTTAAAGGATTTAAGCAAGGCGGAAATTCAAATGATTTTGGATGTCGCCGCGGAAATGAAAAAAATTTTGGTTTCCGGCAATAAAAAAGCACCGCAACTCATCGGCAAAAGCATGGTCAGCATGTTTTTCGAAAACAGCACGCGCACGCGCACCAGTTTCGAATTGGCTTGCCGCTATTTGGGCGGGCATTGCGAAAATTTGGATTTAAACGCGTCGAGCCTCAACAAAGGCGAAACGCTGCTCGACACCGTAAAAAACATCGACCGTATGGGGACGGATCTCATGGTGATTCGGCATCGTTCGGGCGGAGTTCCGAAATTCGTTGCGGAGCACGTCAACGCCTCGGTCATTAACGCCGGCGACGGCATGAACGAACATCCGACGCAGGCCTTGTTGGATATGTTTACCATGAGGGACTATTTCGACGGTTTAAGCGGACTGAAAGTTGCCATCGTCGGGGACTTAAAGCACAGCCGTGTGGTACGCAGCAACGTTTACGGGTTAAGTAAATTCGGCTCGGAAATTTTCGTTGCGGGGCCGCAAACGCTGATTCCGGAGGAAATGGAAAAATTCCCGTCCGTTACGGTGTGCGCCTCGGTGGAGGAAGCCGTCAAAAATGCCGACGTCGTCATGGGGCTGCGCCTGCAAAAGGAGCGTATGCAAGCGGGCTTAATTCCGAGCGAAGGCGAGTACGCCAAATTTTACGGCATCAACGAGGAAAACTTAAAATTGGCAAAACCGAATGCGATTTTGCTGCACCCGGGGCCGGTCAATCGCGGGGTGGAACTAACCAACGAAGTTTGCGATGCGGCACAAAGCAAAATTTACGAACAAGTAACCAACGGCGTCGCCGTCCGAATGGCGGTGCTGTATTTAGCGACGAGAGGTTAAACATATGCGGACGATTTTGAAAAACGGAACGGTCGTTTTTCGCGACCACACGGAAAAAACAGATCTTTTAATCGACGGGGAACGCATCGCAAAAATCGACAGCGTCATTTTGGAAAGTGCGGATAAAGTCGTGGATGCGGAAGGCAAGTACATTTTCCCTGGGTTTATCGATTTACACGTACATTTGCGCGAACCGGGGCAGGAGCGTAAGGAGGATATTTTAAGCGGTTCGAAAGCGGCGGTCAAGGGTGGCTTTACGTCGGTGTGTTGCATGCCGAACACCAAGCCCGTCAACGATCAGCCAATGGTGCTCAATCACATTTTGCGACGCGCGGCGGAAGTAAATTTGTGCCGTGTTTATCCGATTTGCGCCATCACGCGCGGTTCGGAAGGCGAGCAATTAACGGACATCGGCAAACTGAGTGCTATGGGCGCGGTTGCCTTTTCCGACGACGGCAAACCGGTGGAAAACCCTCACATTTTGCGTAATGCGCTTTTGTACGCAAAGGATTTTCCGACAACAATCGTATGCCACAGCGAGGAAAAAGCCCTGTCGCGCGACGGCGTTGCAAACGAAGGGTTTGCGGCAACGCAATCGGGGCTACGCGCTATTCCGAAAGTAGCGGAGGAACTCGGCGTCATTCGGGACGTTTTGCTTGCCGAAAGCGTCGGGGCAAAAGTGCACATTGCGCACGTTTCCACCGCAGGAGCCGTGCAACTGATTCGCGAGGCAAAAGCCCGCGGCGTAAAAGTCACGTGCGAAACGGCACCGCATTACTTAAGTTTAACGGACGAAAAAATTTTGGGATTCAACACCGACGCCAAAGTCAACCCGCCGCTTCGTAGCGAGCGGGACGTTGCCGCCGTCGTCGCGGGGATTTTGGATGGCACCATCGACTGCATTGCCACCGACCACGCGCCGCACGCCAAGGAGGACAAGGAGTGCGAGTTCGACAGCGCAAGTTTCGGCATCAGCGGATTGGAAACGGCGTTTTCCGTGGTTTACACCTACCTTGTGCGCACGTCGAAAATCGACCTGCCGTGTTTGGCACGCTTAATGTCCGTCAATCCGAGCGAAATTTTCGGGCTGGGGTTCGACGGCATTCGTGAGGGTGCCAAGGCGGACTTGGTGATTGCGGATTTGGACGCAAAGTACGTGGTGGACAAATCGACGTTTGTCAGCAAAGGCAAAAACACCCCGTTCGACGGAATGGAACTTTTCGGCAAAGTGGAAAAAACCTACGTCGGCGGCGAATTGAAATATAACGCGTTGGAGGCACAACAATGATCGATCGTTTGATAGAAAAAATTTTGCAAACGGACAACGTTTCCGTGGTAGGACTGGACACCTGCTTAAAGTACCTTCCGGAGGAGGAACGGAAGCACGTTTCGGATTTTCGCGAAGCGGCCGATGCGATTTTGGCGTTTAACTGCGCCATTATCGACCGCATTTACGATTTTGTACCGGCAGTCAAAGTGCAGGTTGCTTACTACGAAATGTACGGTTACGAAGGCATGCGTGCCTTTGCGGAAACTTTAAAATACGCCAAAAACCGCGGAATGGTAACGATTGCGGATGCAAAGCGGAACGACATCGGCAGCACTGCCGAAGCGTACTCCAAAGCGTATCTCGGCGGCACGGAAATCGGCGGCAAAACGCTGCGTGCCTTCGCTGCGGATTTTTTAACCGTCAACGGCTATCTCGGGGCGGACGGAATCCTTCCGTTCAGCAAGGAATGCGTCAACAACGACAAAGGCATTTTCGTTTTGGCAAAAACCTCCAATCCGTCGGGCGGGCAACTACAGGATCGCATTTTGGATAACGGCAAAACGGTGTACGAGGAAGCCGCATCCTTAACGGCGGAATGGGGCAAGGATCTCATCGGCAAGTACGGCTACTCCGCCGTGGGTGCCGTTGTGGGAGCAACCTATCCCGTGCAGGCGGAAAAACTGCGCAAGGAGTTTCCGCACGTGTTCTTTTTGGTGCCGGGCTACGGCGCACAGGGAGCCACGGCGCAGGACGTAAAAGCAAATTTCGACAAAAACGGATTGGGTGCCGTCGTCAATTCCTCAAGGGGCATTCTTTGCGCTTATCAAAAGGAACAATGGCGCGGATTGCGCTACGACGAAGCGGCACGTCGTGCGGCGGAATGGATGCAGGCGGATTTGAACTCCGTGCGGAAAGAAGGTGAAAAATGAAAAAATCATTTTTATTGTTGGAGGACGGAACAGAGTTTTCGGGTTATGCCTTCGGCGACGAAGTCCCTTCCTGTGGGGAAGTGGTGTTTACCACGGCAATGACGGGGTATCATGAATCCTTAACGGATCCGTCCTTTCACGGGCAAATTTTAACGTTGACGTATCCGCTCATCGGCAACGTCGGCGTCAACGACACGGATGAGGAGTCGCCTTACTGCGGCGTAGCGGGGCTGGTTGTGCGAGAATTGTGCGAGGAACCGAGCAATTGGAAAACGCAAGGCACGTTGGACGAATTTTTAAAAAAGCATCACGTCCGCGGCATTTGCGGTGTGGATACGCGTGCCTTAACGCTGAAATTGCGCGAAGGGGTTACCCGCGGCAAAATCTGTGCCGAAGGGGAGGATAAGGCGGAAGCCCTAAAAACCATTCGCAACTATCGCAATGAAAAACCGATGTATCGGGTATCGACGAAAAAAATGTACGAAATCAAAGGGGACGGCAACGTCACCGTCGCTGTCATGGATTACGGCATTAAGGAAAACATGCTGCGCGAACTGCATCGGCAGGGCGCAAATCTTTTGGTGTTCCCTTGCGGAACGTCGGCGGAGGAAGTGCTGTCGCACAATCCGGACGGAATCTTTTTATCCAACGGTCCGGGGGATCCGGCGGAATATACGGAAATTTTAACCGAAATCAAAAAAATGCTCGGCAAAAAACCGATGTTCGGCATTTGCATGGGGCATCAACTGTTGGCATTGGCGCACGGGCTCGAAACGTTTAAAATGGCATACGGGCATCGCGGCGCAAATCATCCCGTCAAAAACATAACAACGGGAAAAATTTTCATCACCAGTCAAAATCACGGCTATGCCGTAAAAACGCCGCAAACGGCGGAGATTGCGGAAGTAACGCACGTCAGCCTGAACGACGGCTCGGTGGAGGGGTTGCGCTATCGCAACACTCCGTGTTTCAGCGTGCAGTTTCATCCCGAAGCCTGCCCGGGCCCGCAGGATACGGCAGGACTATTTGCGGAATTCATAAAGGGTTTGGGAGGCGAGCAAAATGCCGATTGATAAAAACATCCGAAAAGTCATGGTGCTGGGCAGCGGCCCGATCGTCATCGGGCAAGCGGCGGAATTCGACTATGCAGGGACGCAAGCGTGCCGTGCATTGAAGGAACATCATTTGGAAGTTGTTTTGGTAAACAGCAACCCTGCAACCATCATGACGGATCGCGAAATGGCGGACAAGGTGTACATCGAGCCGTTAACGGTGCCGGTACTGAAAAACATCATCGAAAAGGAAAAGCCGGATTGTTTACTGCCGACGTTAGGCGGGCAAACGGGGCTAAACCTTGCGGTCGAATTGGCGGAAAGCGGATTTTTGGCGGAAAAGAACGTGCGTCTACTCGGCACGAGTTTGGATGCCATTCGCAAGGCGGAGGATCGCGAAGCGTTTAAGGACACCATGCTGAAATTACAGCAACCGGTGGTGGAAAGCGTCATCGTTACGGAAACGGAAGCGGCGGTGGAGTTTGCCAACCGCGTGGGCTATCCCGTCATTGTGCGCCCTGCCTACACGTTAGGCGGCACGGGCGGCGGCATTGCGGACGACGAGGAAACCTTGCGCACAATCTGCACGGACGGTTTGCGCGAAAGCCGCGTGCATCAGGCATTAATCGAACGTTGCATCTCCGGCTGGAAGGAAATCGAGTACGAAGTGTTGCGTGACGGCGCAGGCAACTGCATTACCGTGTGCAACATGGAAAACATCGATCCGGTCGGCATTCACACGGGCGACAGCATCGTTGTCGCACCGGTACAAACGTTACGCGACAAGGAAAATCAAATGTTGCGTACCGCAAGTTTAAAAATCATCGGCGAACTCGGCATACAGGGCGGTTGCAACGTGCAGTTTGCACTGAATCCGAACAGCATGGAGTACGCCGTCATCGAAGTAAATCCGCGTGTCAGCCGCAGCAGCGCATTGGCGTCGAAAGCAACGGGCTATCCAATTGCACGCGTTGCGGCATTGGTTGCAATCGGGCTGAATCTCGACGAAATCGTCAACAGCGTCACGGGGCAAACCGCCGCTTGTTTCGAGCCGGCAATGGATTACGTCGTTTGCAAATTCCCGCGTTGGCCGTTCGACAAATTCGTGCAGGCAAATCGGCATTTGGGCACGAAAATGAAAGCAACGGGGGAGGTCATGAGCCTTGCACCTTGTTTCGAAGCGGCATTTTTAAAATCCCTGCGTTCCTTGGAACTCGGCTTTTATCGTCCGCTGTACGCACCGTACGCACAAAAATCGAAGGACGAATTGGTGGAATTGTTGCACGTTCAAAACGACCTGCGCATTTTCTGTGTGTTCGAATGCTTGCGAAAAGGCGTTTCCGTCGAACAAATTCACGAAATCACAAAAATCGACTTGTGGTTTTTGCGTAAGTTCCGCGACATTGTCAAAAAGGAAGAGGAATTAAAAGCGGACGGCGAAAGCATTTTGCAAAACGGCGAAGCGTTGCGGCAGTGGAAAGTTCTCGGTTTTTCCGACCGTGCCATCGGCGAATTGACGAACACGACCGAACAGGAAGTGCGTCGCATTCGAAAACAGGCAGGCATTTTGCCGGTTTACAACATGGTTGACACGTGCGCCGGCGAGTTTCAGGCAAAAAGCGACTATTACTACTCCTCCTACGGCATTTCCGACGAAGCAACTTGCGGGCAAAGGAAAACGGTTGTCGTACTGGGCAGCGGTCCGATTCGAATCGGGCAGGGCGTGGAGTTCGACTACTGCTCCGTCCATTGCGTTTGGGCGTTAAAAAAACTCGGTTACGACACCGTCATTATCAACAACAATCCGGAAACGGTCAGCACCGATTTCGACACTGCCGATCGGCTGTACTTCGAGCCGTTGACGGAGGAGGAAGTCCTTAACGTCCTCGAAAAGGAGCGTCCTTACGGCGTGTTCGTGCAGTTCGGCGGACAAACCGCCGTCAAACTTGCAAAAACCGTCAGCGAAAACGGCTTCCGCATTTTAGGCACCACGGCGGAGGATATCGACCGCGCGGAGGATCGCGAGGAGTTCGACGCACTTTTGACGGAGTTGGAAATTTCCCGTCCGCAGGGCTACACCGTGTTCACGGCAAAGGAAGCCTTGCAAGCGGCGGCGGAATTGACGTATCCTGTCCTCGTTCGTCCGAGTTACGTGTTGGGCGGGCAAGGCATGGAAATTTGCTACAACGACGAAGATATCGAAAAATATATGGAAATCATCAATCGAAATCGGCAGGAACACCCGATTTTGGTGGATAAGTACATCATGGGCGAGGAATTGGAAGTGGATGCCGTTTGCGACGGTAAGGAAATTTTGATTCCGGGCTTTATGCGTCACATCGAACGCACGGGCATTCACAGCGGGGACAGCATTTCGGTTTATCCGGCGTCCTTGCCGGCGGAAACGGAGCAACGCCTGACGGAAATCACGCGCAAACTTGCCCTCGGCACCAAAACCATCGGACTGATTAACGTGCAGTTCATCGTGCAGGAGGATCGCATTTACATCATCGAAGTCAATCCGCGTTCGTCGCGCACCGTGCCTTACATCAGCAAAGTAACGGAAATTCCGATGGTGGAAATGGCAGTCAAGTGTGCCCTCGGCATTTCACTAAAGGAAATGGGCGTCACGCAGGAATTGGCACCGAAAAAACCGTTTTACGCCGTAAAAGTGCCGGTATTCTCCAACGAAAAAATTCCGGATTTGGAAATTTCGTTGTCGCCGGAAATGAAGTCCACCGGCGAAGTGCTCGGCATCGGCAGGGATTTCGGCGAAGCCATTTGCAAAGGCTTGGTTGCCGGCGGCATTCGTATGAATTGGGAGCACCCGGGCATTTTGTTCAGCATATCCAACCGCTACAAGCAGGAAGTAATTCCGATTGCAAAAGGCTTTGCGGCTTTGGGCTTCGATTTGTACGCAACCAGCGGCACGGCGCACGTGTTAAACACCAACTTCGTTCCGACAAACGTAGTACGTCGGTTGGGCGAAGGGGAGCCGAACCTCGAAAGTTTGATTAAAAGCGGCAAAATTCATTTAATTTTAAACACGCCGACGCACGGCAGGGACAGTTCGCGCGACGGATTCCGCATTCGTCGGTTTGCCACCGAGCGCGGCATTCCGTGCCTAACCGCACCGGACACGGCGCAAGCCCTTTTGACGGCGCTGAAAAGCAAACGCTCGGAAGCGGAATTGACGCCGATTAGCCTACAGGATTTAAAGGAGTGGAAAAAATGACGGATCAACACGCAGTCATCCTTAAAAACAAGCAAATCGCGCCGCACTATTACGAAATGGTGCTGAAGTTCGATGCACTTCCGTCCTTGCATTGCGGTCAGTTTTTAAACTTTTTGTTGCCGCACAGCGAGGACACGTTGTTGCGTCGTCCGTTCGGAATCAACGATTTCGACGAACAAAACAACACCGTTACGTTCGTTTACGCCGTGGTAGGAAAAGGCACCGAACGAATGACGCAGTTAAAAGTTGGGGAGGCAACAGACGTGCTACTACCCCTCGGCAACGGATTCCATTTAAAGGACGAGGAAAAAAAGGTTTTGATTTTAGGCGGCGGAGCAGGGGTGCTTCCGTTAATGTCCGTGTTTAAAACCTATCCCGACAAGGAGTACTACAGCTACCTCGGCTTCCGCAGTAAGGACGAAATGCTCAAAGCGGACGTGTTCCAAAGCCACTCCGTCGAAACGGTTATCGCAACCGACGATGGCAGCTTCGGCAAAAAAGGTTACATTAACACCTATGCGTTACAGGAAATCGATCGTATTTGCCCCGACGTCGTGCTGTTGTGCGGGCCGCAGGCGATGTATCCGTCCGTGCAACCTTACGGCAAAAAGTATCGCATTTTGGTCAGCATGGAGCAACGCATGGGTTGCGGCATGGGTGCTTGCCTCGTTTGCACCTGCAAAACGCAGGAAGGGGACAAAACGCGGCAAAAACGGGTTTGTAAGGACGGCCCCGTGTTTGAAATCGGCGAGGTGGTATTATGAGTCGCATGAATGTTACGATTGCGGGCGTGGAGTTTAAAAACCCGATTATTCCGGCGAGCGGTACGTTCGGGTTCGGCAAGGAATTCGAGGAATTGTTTGATTTAAGCCTTTTGGGCGGAATCAGCCTAAAAGGCCTGACGTTGGAACGGCGCGAGGGCAACGAAAGCCCGCGCATTGCGGAAACGCCGAGCGGCATTTTAAACAGTGTCGGCTTGCAAAACCCCGGGGTGGATGCCTTTTTGGCGGAGGATTTACCTTCCTTACGGAAGTACGACACGCGCTTAATTGCCAACATTGCGGGGCACAGCAAATCGGACTATGTGGAAATTGCAAAAAAAGTCAGCGACAGTGCCGTGGATATGGTGGAAATGAACATTTCCTGCCCGAACGTGAAGGAGGGCGGCATGGCATTCGGCGTTAAGCCGGAAAGCGTGTACGAAATCACGTCCGCCGTGCGTGCCGTGCTCAAAAAACCGCTCCTTGTCAAACTGACGCCGAACGTGGCGGACATCCGCGAAAACGCAAAAGCGGCCGAGGATGCCGGTGCGGACGGAATTTCCTTAATCAACACGTTAACGGGCATGGCGGTGGATTTACGCACGCGGAAACCGATTTTAAAAAACGTCATCGGCGGCTTAAGCGGCCCTGCCGTAAAGCCCGTTGCGTTAAAAATGGTTTACGACTGCTATCGCACGGTAAAAATTCCGATTGTCGGCATGGGAGGCATCTCGTCCGCCGAGGACGTCGTGGAGTTTATGCTTTGCGGCGCAACCGCCGTACAGGTGGGCACGGCGAACTTGCGCGATCCGTTTGCCTGTGTCAAGATTCTTCGCGATTTGGAAAATTATTTGACTTTTCACGGAATAAATGATATAACAACATTAATCGGAAAACTGGACGTTTAGCGTTCGGTTGCCAAAAAAATTAGGAGAAGCGAGTATATGAATTCGAACAAATTCATTCGTTTGATGGCGTATATTGCATTGGTCATGTCCGCCGTGTTTGCCGTTTTGCAAATCATCAGCAACTGGGTAACGATTGGTGGCCCGTTGGTGGAAGTGCTGAAAAACGTCCGCGATTTGGCATTGTTGCTGGCGGTTTCGTTTGCGGCGTTCGCGTTTGCGGAAAACAACAAAAAATGGGTACGCGTGTTGTTTTGGGTTTCGGTTGCCGTGTTTGCAGTCGGCATCGTCATCGGCACGTTGAGTATCTTTGGTGTCATAGGTGGCTAACATGAGTGAAAGCGCAAAAAACATTACGGAAAAAATTTTGGCAGGCCTACTCGTCGGGGCGGTAATCCTCACGATTTTGGGCGCAGTGCTGCAAGTACGCGCACTGATGCAGGTTTCCATCGTTTGCTTAATGATCGTTACGGCAGTGTATGCGGTGTTGCAAATCATCGAGTATCTGCAACCCATTGACGATCCGCAAAAAAACAAGCAACTGCTTTGGATCATGGTGATCGCCGTAGCAATTGCTTTGGTGGTGCTGGCATTCGGTATTTTGTACCTTTGCGGTAAATTATTTTAAAAACTCTTTGTGTTCGTTCGGCAAAACCGAGCAGGTTTCAAAATCGGTGTATCTTACAAAACCGGGTTTTGAGCCGCTCGGTTTTTTTACGTGCTTTTTACGGGTGTAATCCACTTCCGTTTTTGCGGTGGATTGCGAGTAAAACGCCGTAATTTCCGCCGCGGCCTCTAGGACGGGGAGCGGCACTTCTTTGTTTTCCGTTTTAATCAAAACGTGCGCGGAATGTACGCCTTTCGTGTGCAGCCACAGGTCGTTTGGCGCACTTAATTGAAAGGTTACGGCATCGTTTTGCAAATTGTTTTTTCCGACAAACACGTCGAATCCGTCAATCACGTAGTGCCTTGGCTTTGCGACAACGTTCTTTTTCGGGGCGTTTCTTTTCTTTTCCTTCAAAATTCCCGTTTGCAGCAATTCCGCGCGAATTTCGTTCAAATCGCTTTGTTCCAATCGAAACCGCAGGCTGTTTTGCACGGAGTCGAGGTAGTCCAGCGTGTCGCGGTTTTCATGCACGAGTTTTTTCATCACTTCCACCGTACTTTTTTGCTTGGTGTATTTTTTGTAGTATTTTTGTGCGTTTTGTT
>CAKPPA010000004.1 GCA_934177025.1 uncultured Clostridia bacterium | reverse complement strand
GATCGCTTCGCTCCGGAGGGGACGATGTATCTTTTAAACACGTCCGAATTCAATTTGCACCAACTGTGCGATTGGCGTTGGCTCGAGGGCGACGACGGACGCGTCATTAAACAACAACCGAACAAACCGGTGTACAATGCCACGTTGGTAAAGTATGCGGACCTGATTTGCGACAAGCCAATCGGGCAAGCCGTCATTACCGGCATTGCGGAAAAATAACAAAACAAAAACAAAAAAGGAAAAAAGGGACAGCCGCCGCAAGGCGGCTGTTAAAACAATGCAACCGTATTTGAAAATGATTGAGGAAGATTTATTCGACATTTCGCACCGTTTAAAGGAAATCGACGACGGCTACTTTTTGGTGTTCAATTTTTTAAACGATCGCTACGAAGTGCATCACATGCGCCAAAAAAACACGTTTCAGTTTTCCGTTCCGTACAAGGAGTTGGATTGCCGAACGCTAAAACTGGCCTGCGAAACGCGGGTGGAGCGACTGAAGGACTTGTTGCGGCAAATGGAACAGGAAAATGCGGCATTGGAGCGGCGTTTGGAAACCGCGCAAAAAAATCGAATTTTAGCGGAGTGCGAGGAGTCGTTACGGAAAGGAGAATTATGAAACTAAAGGATATTACGGAATTGACTTGTGTGTTTTTGCAAAAACACGAGTTGTTGGATCTCGGCATTTTTGCGGACGATCACGCGGCGGAAGCGCAGGAGGAACTGAAAATCAACAAGGACTTGCAACTTCTCAATCGGTGCGCGAACCTAGTGTACAAGGAGGTTGCGTGCGATTATCTTCCGTTGGTACGTAAGCAAACGTTTGAAACGTCAACCGGCGCGATTTCCTATGCCGATTTCGACAAAGTGTTGCAGGACGTCAAGGAAATTCGGGATGCCTACGGCAAAAGCGTCAAATTTTACGTCCTTCCCGACGGGCTGGAAACGGTTTCGGGGACGGTGTGCGTCAAGTACGCCTACGTCCCGAGCGATTGCGGCTTTTTTGAGGAATTGGACTACAAATCCGGCAAAATCGGCGAACGCGTGTTTGCCTACGGCACGGCGGCGGAATATTGCATGATAAGCGGGCTTTACGAGGATGCGCTCATTTGGGAACAACGCTACAAGGACGCGCTTTTAAGTTGCGTTTCCAAAAAGTCGGAAATCCGCATTCCGGCAAGGAGATGGGTATGATTTACCGCAAAACCCTTCGGGTGAAACGCCCGACGGAAAAACGTGTTACGCTTGCCGACTTTCGCGGCGGCATCAACACGCGGGAGGACGAACGCCTGTTGCCGTTTGCGTATGCCACGCTTTGCTACAACTACGAGGGAAAAAGCGGTGCGTTGCGGGAGTATTTCGGGGCGGAGGATTTAACCTTTTCGAATGCGGCGGGCAAAAACGAAATCGTTGCCTTTCCGAGCGGCACAAAAATTCAAAACGTTTGGCATTTTAAAAAGGACGACGGCGGCACGTTTGACGATCGGCTGATTTTTTTAACGACGGATTTGCAAGCGTACGAAATGAGCCTTGCCGTGCCGTCGCAGCCCGTGGCGATTCGGGATTTAACCTTTTCGGCAATTCCCGAAGCCGTCAATTACCGCCTCAACGGCAAGGACGTCATCGTGTTTTCCTCCGCCGAGGACAGTATGGCGGTGTACGACGGGCAAACCGTAAAACGCATTGCCACCGCGCCGAAAATCACAAGCATGTGCATGCATTACGAGCGATTGTTTGCCATCGTCAAGGGGCAGCCGAATTCGTTGTGGTTCAGCGATAATTTGGATCCGACGAATTGGCAGGTCTCCTCCGACGGGGCAGGCTACGTCGACATGGTGGACGAACGCGGTGCTTTGCTGAAAGTCGTCAGTTTTTTGGACTATTTGTACGTGTTCCGAAACAACGGCATTGCTCGCGTCACCGCGTATGCGGATCAAACGCAGTTTTCCGCAAGTCAGTTGTTTGTGTCCAGCGGCAAAATTTATCCCGACACCGTCACGGTGTGCGGCGATCGCATTTTGTTTTTAGCGGAGGACGGGCTTTACGCATTCGACGGCTTATCCACGACAAAAGTGTTGCAAAACTTGGACTTACTGTTCCGTAACTGCGACAACACGCACGCCAAAGGCGTGTTTTTTAACGGAAAGTACTACCTTGCGTTGCGATTGAATTATCACGACGACCGCAAAATCATGTGCGAAAAAACGGATTACGTCAACAATTCCGTTTTGCAGTACGACATTGCGGAAGGCAACGTGTTTTTGGCACGCGGGGTGGACGTATGCTCGTTGTTGGCACTTCGCACGGATCGTGCCGGCTCCTTGCTCCTGTGTTTTCGGGATGAATTTTCGGGCAAGGTAGGCAGGCTGACGCAAAGCGGCAAAGCCTTTACCAAAGCCCTGCCGAAATGCTGGCAAACGTGCCGCACGGACTTTGGCAGTCCGGAACGAAAAAAGTACGTCAAACGCATTTATTTGTTAACGCATTACGACGTGACGTTGGAAGTGGAGTGCGACGGGCAAATTTATTCCTTCGACTTCAGCGGAAAAAGCGAGTATTCCTGCCGCCGCGTTAATTTGTTGGGCACTACGTTTCAGTTTCGCTTTTACAGCGATTGCGACAAGGCGTACTTGGTGCGACCGGTCATTGTGTACGACGTAGCGTAGGAGGAAAAATGGATTACGGTAAATTAGCGTACGTCAGGACGGAGGACGTTTTCAAACGATTGCAGTTTTTGGAAGGTACCTTTGCTGCGGAACGTACCGTGGAATGGTGTTTGAATGCCTTTGCGGTCGAGGGGCAGGGCGTGGAAAGGGATTTTTCCTTTCGCATGAAGCAAAGCGGTGCTTTGACGGTGGAAGCACTCATCGAAGGGACTTGTGTCGGCAAAGTTTCCGCATGCGTCCTTTTGGACGGAGTCCCCGTTTGGAGCGGCACGGAACAAGGTGCGTTTACTTTTGTTATCGCAAGGCGATTGGAGGCAGTTCCGTTCGGCAAAAAAAATTTGAAAGTGATATTGGATTTTGAAACGCAGTCCGAACAAAAAGCCGAAGTAAGGAATTGCCGCCTTCGTTTTACGGGCAAGGGGTTGGAAAGGGCAAGCACAAGCGAAATCACTTCCGCCGAAAGCGACGCCCTTTACACCCTTTTAACGTCGGAAAAAAGCGAACTTTTTCGATGGGAAAACGGCCGATTTTTTCATCAACGCAGTTACGAAAAACTGACGGATGCTGTTTTGTTTTTCCTGCCTTCCGTTGCAACTCCTTTGCTTTGCTATCGCAAGGCGGACGTTCTAAGTTGTTTCGACGGAACGCGGGAAGTCCCGCTTGCCGACGGGGTGCGCGCCTTTACGCTCCTTCGGCAAGGGGACGAGTACCGATGTTTGTACGGCACGGACAAAGGCACGTACGTCGTAGCGACGGATTTTTCGTCAAAAAGTTTTGCTTCGGCGGAGTTCACGGATATTCCCGTGGCGGATGCGTATTTGGCGGACAAAACGGGCAACTACCTTGTTTGCGCCAAGGACGGAAAAAGCCTTTTGTACAAGCGGCAACCGTCGGGGGATTTTTCCTACATCGGGGCGTATCCCGTCACAAACGTCAAGGAAGTGTACGTTTCGGCGGGGGAAGTAAACATTTGCTACCGTTTTGACGGCAATCTTTGGTGTATTTGCGTCAATCCGCAAACGGCAGTCGGCACGCCGCCCGCATTGTTTTACTACGGCGAATCGCTACAAAAAACCGATTCCGGCTTTACGGTATGCGCACAAGGTCAACTTTATTTCAGTAACGAAAGGAGAGAAAAATGAAATTTAAATTCAGTGAAAAGGATATTTTAAACGCTTCGCGTAAATCCTCGTCCCAAGCGGCGGACGGGTACGACGAACTGTTGCAACGCTTAAACAACATCGACGATCGGTTTTCCACCGAGTACAAGGAGCCGGAATTGCATTTGCCGGAGTCGTTGGGGCTGGAAAAAATGCAGTACGAAATGCCTTCGGACGACGAACTGCAAAAACAGGCGGAACAAGCGTTAAGCAAAAAGTATGCGGAAACGATGCAAAAATTGGAAAACAGCGCATCGAACGCAAAGGAAAAGTGGCAAGCGAGCGAAACGGCCGCGCAGGAAAAAGCGGCGGCAGAGCGGCAAAAAACGGAAAAAGCGCACGTGGCGCAAGCGGACAAATTGCAAAAGGACGCCATTCGTCGCGGGCTGAGCCGTTCGTCGATTTACACCGAACAGCAAAAGGATTTGGAACAGGCAACGGCGGAGCGTCAGGCGGAAATCGAGCAAACGAAATCCGCCGCGTTAAGCGAAATCGAAACGCAAATCCGTCGGCTGGAAGCCGAACTTTTGCGGGCGAAATCCGATTACGAAGCGGTGCATGCCGCGGAAGTAGGACAAAAGGCGGAGGGGCTCAAAACGAATGCGCTCAAGCAGCAGGAAAGCGTCAAAAAGTACAACGACACGCTGGACGAAAAGGAAGCGAAGTATCAAAAGGCGCGCGCCGAAGCCGTTTTAAAAGCACAAAACGATGCGTGGCAACGGGTAAACAACGTCATCGAAATGGAGGCAAAGTACGGCAAAACGGGAATGGAGCAAAAAAAATTGGAACTGAAATTGGCGTCCGTAAAGGATTTTTATTCCCAAATGCCCGCCAAGGAAGCCTACGAACGGTTTGCGGCGGATTCGTCCATGCAGTACCACTTAAAGGAGTACTACCCGTACCTACTGCAGTATTTTAAAAATCGCGCCGAACAGTAAAAAGGCGTAAAACCAAGGTGTAAAACCAAAGGCGTAAAACCAAAGGGACGGAAGCATTCCGCTACAGTTTGTAGCGGAATGCTTTTTTGTTTTTTTGTGGAACAAGGAACAACGGAAAACATTCGGAAAAATTCGGCGCGGTTTGTGATATAATACGGGTAAGGAATGCGTTTTTCCTAAAAACCAAGGAAGGGTGGCACAATGAACCGAAAGGAATTGGAAAAGTACATCGAGGAAGCGTACGGCATTTTTCCGGAGTATCCTTGGAAAAACACGCCTACGGCCGCAGTGTTTCGGCAAAAGGGATCCAAAAAAATGGATGGCGATTGTCATGGAAGTAGCGGCAGCAAAATTGGGGCGGAAACAAGGCGGCAAGTTGGACATCGTAAACTTAAAAGGCGATCCGCTTTTTCTCCTTACGCTTCGTTCGGAACAGGGTTGTTTTCCTGCCTATCACATGAACAAGGAGCATTGGATCAGTGTGGCTTTGGACGGCACCGCAAACGAAACGTTGCTGAAAATGTTGGTGGAGGAAAGTTTTCGGCAAACGCTGCCTTCGCCGCTTAAGGAAAAGGGCAAAACTTCTTCCAAAAAAGGAACGCTAAACGGAAAGGGTAAAAAAGGGTAGGAAAGGGTACGCTAAAAGTTTTGTCCGAAAAGCATCACGGAAACAGGGCAATTTGGTGCGTAAACGGAAACGCCGAAAATTTTGTCGCAACGAAACGTTTTTGTTTTCGAAAGGGAGCCGGTCGGCTTTTCAACAGCGAACAGATAAAAGCGAGTTAAAAAAGCAAAAGAGAACAGGAAAAAGTAAGTTTAAAAGCAAAAGCGAACAAGGAAAAGTGCGTTAAAACAAAAAAGCAAAAGTAAAAAAGTAAAAGTAAGTTAAAAAAAGCAAAAGCGAGTTAAAAAAGTAAAAGTAAGCTAAAAAAAGCAAAAGCGAGTTAAAAAAGTAAAAGTAAGCTAAAAAAGCAAAAGAGAACAGGCAAAAGCAAGTAAAAATAAAAAACAAAAGCAAAAAAGCGGAAAAACGACGTGGCGCGGGGAAGAAAACAAAAATTCCTTGAATTTCTCGGCGTTCTGTTTTATAATATCGACGGAGGCAATCATGCGAATCAAAACATCAACGATAAAATATATTGTAAATAATTTTTTCTATTTGATTCCGTTGGTACTGATACCGACCGCTTGCATGACGTTTTTTTTCAATCCGTTCAAGCCTCTGGTGTTTTTTCAACAGTTGGCAAAAAACGGCTATCGGATTGACAGTTGGTTTGGGGACGTGTACCGCTATTTTTCCATCGTCAATTACAACAACGTACTGCTTTGGCTAGCGTGCGTAGTTTTGGCGTTGTGTTCGTTAAGCGTTGTCCTAAGTTCTACCGAACGGCACATGCGGTTGGGGGTGCGCAATTATCGGCACTTGTTCCGAATGTTTAACGATTCCGTGCTGTACGTTTTGCCGGTGCTGTTGTTGTTTTTAATCATCAACGAAGTGTTCGCCGTCATTGTCAGCGGATTAATCGTGTTGTTTTCCATGTTCGTTTCGGGCGTTTGGTTGGAAGTCCTTGCGGGGGTGGTGTGGATTCTCAGTAGTTTGTTGTTTATCGGGCTATTCGTGTTTTCCTGCTGCACCGTGCCTTCCATGATTTCGGACGGCTACAAATTCAACGTGGCACTCAGTTATTCGATATCCTTAGTGCAAAACAAATTTTGGCAAACGTTTTTCTCGTTTGTGGCAACGTATCTTGCTAGTTTAGTGATAATGTGCTTGGTGTTCTACTTTTTGAATCCGGCGTTTTACGTTATAAAATTTTTGTTTTTGCTGGTGTGGCTGATGTTCCTTCCGGTGTTTTGCATGCGCAAGTACGTGGAGTTTACCGGCGGCGATCGGAAGGATATCGAAAGTTCCGTTTTCGACAGGTAGGAGGGGTTTATGAAATTCAGTGATACGTTTCGAATTGCATCGCGGAATTTAAAATTGCTCGGAAAAACGTTTCTGACGCAGTTAATTACCTTGGCAATCGTGGTGGGGCTGGCATTTGTGTCGCTGCACGAAACCATTTCCGGCGTGGTGGACACGCTCAATCGCACGGGGGTGCTGTTGCAGTTGCAAAACGTCGTCAACACGCTGTTCACGGGCAATTTCGAAATGGCACTGTTCGAACAGGCCGTTGCCGATTTGTTGCACAGCATTGAGGCTGCCGTTTCGGCAGTGCCGGATTTTTATGCAAAGTTTACGTTGTCCTACATGTCGTTTTTCATGGCGCTTGCCATTGGCAAGTATCTCAACGGATTTGCCGATTTGCCGATTTGCTATTGCTTAAACGAATTTATGTCCGCTTCCGTAGGCGGGCAGTACGTGTGGGCATACTTTAAGCATTTTGGTTCGTCGGCGTTGTACTACTTAATGTACATGCTGTTAACCTTCCCGCTGGAAATGCTGATTTTCACCGGTGCGATCGGGGCGTATTTGTTGTTCCTTTCCCCGTTGGGGCTTACTGGCATTATTTTAACGCTGGTACTGGTACTGCTGTTTTACGCAGGGCGCATTACGTTGTTTTCCATGTGGCTGCCGACGTTTATCGACGAGGGTAGCGGCGTAAAAAAATCCTTAAAAAGCGGCTTAAAAAATGCCATCGACGTGTTCCCGTCCGTGTATTGGAAAACACTGGCATTGGTTGCGGGTGCGTTTGCGCTCATGCTTACGGCACTGTTAACGTTGCCGCTCGGGTGGTTTGCAGGCATTACCGTCGTGCTGTTTTTACTGGCGTATTTCCTGTTAAAGTGCTTAAGCATGGTGGAGTACTACTCCTTAAAAGGCAAAAAGTATTTTAAAACGCAAATGCACGTCGAGTTGAAGGATCAAAACGCATAGGGAAAGCGTTTCGAAAGGGCGTACGCTTTTTGAACCAATTTCACAAACGAATTTTAAAATTTCAGGCAAACCGAACCGTTTCATACAAGGTTTGCCTTTTTGTTTGATTACGGAAAGCGCAAAAATCAAACATTAATTTTCGCAACACGCGCTTAAAACGTTACCGAACCCGTCGAAAAAGGGCGAAAATCGTCGTAGTTTCCGATTTTTTTTACAGCAAGTTGTCATTTTTCGTAAAATAGGATATAATGTAAATAATTTACAACGGATCATAACCATTTCGGTCATTGCCGCAACCTTTTCGTAACCCTTTGCGAAAAGGAATTTCGGCGTATTTTGCGTTGTTTAAAACGGAAACAAAGCGCGAAAAGCGCATCATAAGGAGTAAAAATGAATTATAAAAAACCATCGACGGAAAAACCCGCCGCAAAACCGCGTGCGGAAAAAGCACCGGCGAAAAAGCGTGCGGACAAACTTTCGACAAAACCGCGTACGGAAAAACCCGTAACGGAGCGTGCCCGCACTTCCCTAAAAGGCAAAACCATTCGCAAAGGAAACACGGTAACGAAAATCATCGACGACGGATTTTTGACAAACGAAATCCGCAACAAAAAAGTCAACGCCGGCACGGAAAACAGCCTAAAACGGCACTTAAAAGTGATGTTTTTGGGCGGCATCGGCGAAATTGGCAAAAATATGACGGTGTTCGAGTACGAAAACGACATTGTCATTATCGATGCCGGCATGAGTTTCCCTACGGCGGAAATGCCGGGGGTGGACGTCGTCATTCCGGACATGACGTACTTAAAAAACAATCGGGACAAAATTCGCGGCTTGCTGCTAACGCACGGGCACGAGGATCACATCGGCGCGGTGCCGTATTTGTTAAAGGAACTAAACGTTCCGGTGTACGGCACGTCGTTGACGCTGGCCCTGTTGGAAAACAAATTGCGCGAGCATAAAATCGATTACGCAAAACTCAACACGGTAAGGGATTCCAGCGTGGTAAAACTCGGCAAATTCAGTGTGGAGTTTATTCACGTCAGCCACTCCGTAGCGGGGAGCCTTGCCATTGCACTCACGACGCCGGTCGGCGTTGTGTTCCACACGGGGGACTTTAAAATCGACTACACGCCGCTGGGGGGCGAAATCATCAACATCAACCGCATTGCGGAAATCGGCAAAAAGGGCGTACTGCTGTTGTTAAGCGAATCCACCAACGTGGAGCGCACGGGCTACACCGTCAGCGAATCCGTTGTCGGCGACACGTTGCGTAAAATTTTTGCGGAAAACAGCGGCCGCCGTATCATCATTGCGACGTTTGCTTCCAACGTGGATCGGTTGCAACAAATTATGGAACTTGCCAAAGCATTCAAGCGCAAAGTGGCGGTTTCCGGCAGAAGCATGCTTAACGTCATCGACGCTGCCTCCCGCATCGGAGCCATTCACTACGACAAGGATTTGATTGTGGAAATCGACCGCATCAACAGCATTCCGGACAAAAACCTGCTCATTTTGTCGACGGGCAGCCAAGGCGAACCGATGAGTGCGTTGACGCGTATGGCAAGCGACGAATTCAGCAAAGTAAAAATCGGCTCCAACGACACGGTTGTCATTTCGGCATCGCCAATCCCGGGCAACGAGCGCGACGTTTACAAAGTCATCAACAATTTGTACCGTTTGGGTGCGGAAGTCATTTACAGTTCTTTGGCGGACGTGCACGTTTCGGGGCACGCTTGTCAGGAGGAATTGAAGTTAATTCACACGCTCCTAAAACCGAAGTTTTTCATTCCGATTCACGGCGAGTATCGGCACCTGAAGCAGCATGCGCAATTGGCGCACCGTTTGGGGATGAGCGAACGCAACATCATCATTCCGGACATCGGCGACATGGTAGCGGTGTCCAAAAACAGCATTGCAAAACGCGGCAGCATTCCGAGCGGAATTTTGCTGGTGGATGGCTTAAGCATCGGGGACGTCGGCAACGTTGTCCTTAAGGATAGGCTCACCCTTTCTGCGGACGGCTTGTTGGCAGTGGTGTTCGGCATCGATTCGTTACGTGGGGAAATTTCCAGCGCGCCGGAAATCATCAGCCGCGGCTTTATTTACACCGGCGAAGGCAGTTCCACCGAAATTGTGGACGAACTAAAACAGTTGGTGGAACGCGTCGTAGGTCAGTACGATTTAAAAAACATCAACAGCAATCAACTGAAAATCGAAATTCAAAAAGTGTTACGCAGTTATTTGTTCCGCAAAATCAAGCGTAGCCCGATGATTATCCCAATCATTTTCGAAAGTTAACGAAAGGGACGCGTCATGACGAACTCAAAGGAAAAATTAGCGCAAATGCGTGCCTACGCACAGGAGCACGACGTTCCGATTTTGCGCGAAAACACCGAAAAAATCCTAGCCTTACTCACACGCTTCAAACAGCCGAAAACCATCCTCGAAATCGGCACGGCAATCGGCTACTCCGGCGCGGTGATGTTGTTGCATTCGTCCGCCACGCTCAACACGGTGGAAATCAACGAAGCGTCCGCCGAAATCGCAAAAGCCAATTTTCGCGATTTGGGCATTGCTTCGCGCGCCAACGTGTTTTGTGCGGATGCCCGCGAAGCGATTCGGCAGTTTAGCGGCGAGTACGATTTGATTTTTTTGGATGGCCCCAAAGCGCAGTACGTGGAATTTTTGCCGTACTTGCGGTCGCTGTTGGCAACCGACGGCGTACTCATTGCCGATAACGTGTTGTTTCGCGATTTGGTCAAAACCCTTCCGAACAAAAAGGATCGGTTTTACGGCATTGCGTCGAAATTGCGTGAGTTTTTTGCGGCGATTCAAACGGACGGCTGGCAAACGGAAATTTTGGAAATCGACGACGGAATTTCCGTCAGCGTAAAAACGGAGAACAAGGAATGAAAGCGGAATTGCTTGCCCCTGCGGGGAACATGGAAAAATTTTTTACCGCATTGCACTTCGGTGCGGACGCGGTGTACTTAAGCGGCAAACGCTACGGACTGCGTGCTTTTGCGGATAATTTCGAAATCGACGAAATTGCCGCTTGTTGCGCTTATGCGCACACGTTAGGCAAAAAAGTGTACGTCACCCTAAACGTTTATGCACGAAATCGCGATTTAACGGATTTGCAGGCTTACTTAACCGCGCTGGAAAAAGCCGGTGCGGATGCCGTCATTGCGTCGGATGCCGGCGTCATTCGGCTGGTCAAAAAACACTCCTCGCTTCCCGTGCATTTGTCCACGCAGGCAAACACCGTCAACTACGAGGACGTGTTGTTTTGGGCGGAACAGGGCGTCAAACGCACGGTGTTGGCAAGGGAATTAAGTTTAACGGAAATTGCCGAAATCGCCGAGCGCACCCAAGCAAGCGACATGGAACTCGAAATGTTCGTGCACGGCGCAATGTGCATTTCCTACAGCGGCAGGTGCCTACTTTCCAACTACCTCAGTAGCCGCGACAGTAACCTCGGCGAGTGCGTGCAGGCATGCCGTTGGGAGTACCGCGTGCGGGAAGTGTCGCGGCAGGACGAACTCACTGTAGAGGAGGACGAAAACGGCACGTATTTTTTAAATTCAAAGGATCTCAATTTGTGGGCGGATTTGCCGAAAATCCTTTCCCTTGGGGTACATTCCCTCAAAATCGAAGGGCGAATGAAAACCGTTTACTACGTGGCAACGGTCGTGGATGCGTATCGGCGTGCCATCGATGCGTTTTACGCAGGCAAGGAAGCGGATCCGAAGTTAAAGGAACAACTCCTTTGCGCACCGCATCGTGCGTACACGTCGGGCTTTTGTTTTCCGGAGCGGCAGGAACAAACGGAAAACCGCACTTCGTCGAAAGCGATGTCCGCAGGCGAATTTTTGGCAGTCGTCAAAAAGTGGGAAAACGGCAAAGTGCTGGTGGAACAGCGCAATCGCTTCCGCGAGGGCGACACGCTGGAAATCCTTGCGGCAAACGAAAATTCCGGCAAAACTTTTGTTGCGGAACACATGCAAAACGAGGACGGCGAGTGCGTAACGGACGCAAAATTCGTGCAGCAGTCCCTTTGGTTGCCTTGCCCGTACGAACTGCAACCCTTTGACGTGTTGCACCGCATCAACCGCAGTAAGTAAAAGTTAACGTCAAAATCTCTGAAAAAACTCCCTCCTTTCGGAAACGAAAGGTACGCTGCGGATGTTTTTCGGGGATTTTTTGTTTTTAGTCGGAAATTTTTGTTTTTTGTGGAAATTTTTGCTTACTTCAAAGGGCGTTTGTAACACAGGTTTCAAAAAAAATCGGTTTTTGCGCTTTTTTTGAGGGGACGCCTTGCCTTACACCGCAACGAAAAACCTCTATACAATGGCATGGAATTATGGTATAATACGGTCGAAATCCGTTCGTAAAATTCGAACGGAAACGAGGGAAAAATGAAAGAAATTCAACAAGGATCGTTGTTTGTTCCCGCGGCGGAAAAACTTGCGCCGTTGGCGGAACGGATGCGCGCACGCACGCTTTCGGAATTTTTCGGGCAGGAGCATCTCGTGTCGCCGACGGGGCTACTCAGCCGTGCAATTAAGGCGGACAAAGTCGGCAGCTGCATTTTTTGGGGGCCGCCTGGGTGCGGCAAAACGACGTTGGCAAACATCATTGCCAACAGCACCGCAAGCCATTTCGAAAAACTAAACGCCGTTTCCAGCGGGGTTGCCGATGCAAAGCGCATCATCGACGAGGCGGAAAAACGCTTCCGCACGTATGGCGAAAAAACCTATCTGTTATTGGACGAATGCCACCGTTGGTCAAAGGCGCAGTCGGATTGCGTTTTAATGGCAATCGAAAAGGGACTGATTCGGTTCATCGGTTCGACGACGGAAAATCCCTACGTGTCCATGACGCCCGCCATTGTGTCGCGCTGCAAAGTGTTCGAATTTCATCCGCTTAAGGACGAGGACATTCAAAAAGCCTTGCTTTGTGCGCTCACGGACGAGCGGGGCTACAAAAACCTGCCCGTTCGCGTAACGCCGGAGGCTTTGGAACATTTGGTGTTCGTCAGCGGCGGCGATTTACGCAGTGCCTTCAATTCGTTGGAGTTGGCGGTACTCACCACGCCTCCGTCGGAAAACGGCGAAATCGTGGTGGATAAAACTGCGGCGGAGGAAAGCAGTCAAAAAAAATCGCTCAGTGTGGACGAAACGCATTACTACGACATGATTTCCGCCTTTTGCAAAAGTTTGCGCGGCAGCGACGGCACAGCGGCACTCTTTTGGTTTGCACGGCTGATTTCCGCCGGATGCGATCCGATGTTGTTGGCACGGCGGCTGGTCGTGCATTCCTGCGAGGACGTAGGGCTTGCGGATCCAAACGCACTGGTTGTGACAACGTCGGCAATGTACGCATTGCAAAACATCGGCATGCCGGAAGCACGCATTCCGCTGGCAAGTGCAATTTTGTACGTTTGCAACGCACCGAAATCCAATGCGGTGGTAACGGCAATCGACCGTGCCATGGCGGATGCCGCCAAGTACCCGAATTTGCCGGTGCCGTCCGCCCTTATGGATCGCAATCATCCGCGGGGCACGGATTTTCATTTTGACGACTATCGCTATCCGCACGACTACGGCGGCTACTGCAAACAGCAGTATTTGCCGGACGAACTTAAGGATCGCAATTACTACGAACCGAAGGACAGCGGATGCGAAACGCAGTGGATCGGGCTAAAACCTTGGGATAAACGCTAAAACCACAAAGATTTATTAGAGTATTGATATACTTTTTGGACTAAAACCTTGGAACAAACGCTAAAACCATAAAGGGGAAACGTTATGCTTGTTTTTAAAAACGTGTCGAAAACGTATGCAAAAAGCACAACCAAAGCGGTGGACGGCTTAAATTTGGAAGTCAAATCCGGCGAAATTTTCGGTTTTTTGGGACCGAACGGTGCCGGCAAAAGCACCACCATCAAAATGCTGACGGGCATTTTGACGATTGACGAAGGCTCCGTCGAAATCGACGGATTCGATGTCAAAAAGTCCCCGCAGGACGCAAAACTGCGCATCGGCTACGTGCCGGACAATCATGCGGTGTACGAAAAACTGACAGGGGCGGAATACTTGAATTTTATCGGCACCGTGTACGGCGTGCCCGTGGCGGAACGCACGGAACGCGCGAAGGACTTGTTGGAAAAGTTTGAATTAAACAATGCCGTCAACGAACAAATTTCCACCTATTCGCACGGCATGCGGCAAAAAATCGTCATTATCGGCGCACTCCTCAGCAATCCGAAACTGTGGGTGATGGACGAACCGCTTACAGGGTTGGATCCGCAGTCCGCCTTCGAATTAAAACAACTGATGCGCCGCCATGCGGACGCAGGCAACACGGTGTTTTTTTCCAGCCACGTAATCGACGTGGTGGAAAAAGTTTGCGACCGCGTCGGCATCATTAAGGAGGGCAAACTCATCGACATTTGCACCATGGACGAGTTAAAGGAAAAATCCGGCAACGAATCCTTGGAGGAATATTTTTTGCGTATCACCGCAAAGGACGAAGATTCCGATGAAGCAGTTTAACGCATTGTTTTCGGTGTTATGTAAGGAATTTTTCCGTGTGCGGAAGGGGCAAAAGGGCAACGGAAAAAAGGGGATGTCCACTTGGGCAACCTACTTGATTTTAGGCGTTGTGTTTTTGCCGCTACTCATCCTTACGGCAATCGGCTTATTCCTCCTCGGGAAGGTAAATGCATCCCTTGCGGCAGAGACCGCCTCTTCCGTTGTGGAAAATTTTGCCACAGTGCTGTTAACGGCAGTGCAGCTCGTTGCCTTGTTTTTCGGCATTCCGGCAATTTTGGGGAATTTGTACTTTGCTTCCGATTCGGAAATTGTGCTAAACCTCCCGATGAAAGCGGGGACGGTGTTCGCCGCAAAACTGACGGTCGCCTACTTGGTAGAGGAAATTACCACGGGAATTTTACTGTTGTTTACGCTCCTTCCGTACGGCATCGGGGCGGGTGCGCCGTTGGCGTTTTATTTGTCCTTTTTGCCTGCCGTGGTGCTGATTCCCGTCCTGCCGCTCCTACTTGCTACGATTTTGGCGATTCCGTTTATGTACTTGGTTTCGTTTTTCCGCCGCAAAGCAACGCTTTCGTCCATTATGCTCATCCTTTTGTTCGTTGTGATTTTCGGCGGCTACATGATGGTCGTTGTCAATTTAGGGAATTTTATCGAGGCGGGTAGTCCCGAGGAATTAATGCGTCAATTCGCGGAGATGGCGCAAACGTTTGCCAAAACGGTGTATCCGAATTTCATCATGGCGCAATTTTTGTTTGCGACAACGTTCGTGTCCTTCCTTTTGCCGTTTGCCCTAACGCTCGGCATCGAGGCGGCACTGTTCGCTCTTATTTACCTCATTGCAAACGCCGTTTATCGTCGTAGCCTTTCCAAACAGCTGGAAACGCCAAAACAATCCAAGGCGAGTAAGGAGTTCGCATTCCGTCAAGCGGGGCTAACCAAGGAACTCGTGCAAAAGGATTTAAAAACCATTCTCCGAACGCCGGCACTTGCGCTCAATTGCTTGCTGCAGCTGGTGTTTGTGCCGATTTTCGCCGCCGTTTTCGTGTTTAGCGGCGGGTTTGAGGAGAGCATCGTAGGCGAGGGTTTGTCGTTTTTTGTTGGCTGTTGCTTGGCTTCCATGTTAATTTGGATGAATTCCTCCACCAACGTTGCCGCCAACGGCGCATTCACGCGCGAGGGGGAAAACGTCGCCATTTTAAAAAGTTTGCCGATCGACGTTACCACCATTGTGAGCGCAAAAGTTATTTTGGGCGTTTGCCTTAACGAAATTTCCTTGCTTTTGGCGGCAATCATCTTTGCCGTGGCAGGGTATGGCGGGGAGGTACTCCTGTTTTTGGTGGTGTTAGGCACCACGTTCGGGTGCGGGGGCGTGTATCTTTCGGTGTATTGCGACATGCGCAAACCTCGGCTGAATTGGTTGACGGTGCAACAGGGGTTAAAAAACAATTTTTCCTCCCTTGTCAGCCTAGTCGCGTTTTTAATCGTTACGGCGATTTTGGTCGGCGGCTCCGTTTTAACCGCTTACGTCAAAGCCACCACCGGCATTCAGTATTTGGAAATCGTGTACTTCAGTTTGACGTTCGTGCTTTCCGTTGCGTTTTTGTTTACCGCGCGTGCGCTACTGAAAAAACACTGTGCGGAGTATTTCGAACGAATGTAACCCTTTTTAAAGGAAGGAAAGCGAATCAAAACGAGGGACAACGAGGGGAAAGTTAAGCATCAAAACCAAATCGACCGTGCGTTTCAAAACAAGGGAAACGAACGGAAAGGAAAAAAGCGAAAACGGAACAGTGCTGAGGAGGCAAGCCGCAAACGGCAACGCGCGTCACAAAACAACACAAACGTTTTCGCCTTTTTTATGCAAAAAAATTGTTTTTACGGAAAAACAAGGACTTTTTCTTTTTTCGGCGTGCTTTCTATTGCCAAAAGAAAGGGAAAATGCTAGTATAAAGGCAATAGTTTCTGAAAAAAAACGAGGTAAATTATGGCAAAAAATGTAATGGATGTGTTAAAGGAAAGGGGCTTTATTAAACAGATTGTGTACGAGGAGGATCTCTATCGCCTTCTGGAGGAGGAAAGCGTCAGTTTCTACATCGGGTTCGATCCGACGGCGGACAGCTTGCACATCGGGCATTTCGTGCAGTTGATGGCAATGGCACACATGCAGCGTGCGGGGCACCGTCCGGTAGCATTAATCGGCGGCGGCACGGGTATGATCGGCGATCCTTCCGGTCGTAGCGATTTGCGTAAAGTGATGACAAGGGAACAAGTGCAACACAACTGCGATTGTTTCAAAGTACAAATGCAAAAATTCATCGACTTTTCCGACGGAAAAGCCCTGATGGTCAACAATGCGGATTGGTTGATGAACTTAAATTATATTGATTTTCTGCGGGAAATCGGCGTTTATTTTTCCGTCAACAAAATGCTGACGGCGGATTGCTACAAAAAACGTTTGGAAAAGGGCTTAACCTTTTTCGAATTCAACTACATGCTGATGCAAAGTTACGACTTTTTGTACTTGCATCGCAACTACAACGTGCAGTTGCAGTTAGGCGGCGACGATCAATGGAACAACATTCTTGCAGGGGCGGATCTCATTCGCCGCAAGGAAAGCAAGCCTGCTTACGCCATGACGTTTTCGCTGTTAACCACGTCCGAAGGCATCAAAATGGGCAAAACCGCAAAAGGTGCGGTGTGGTTGGATCCGGAAAAAACAAATCCTTACGAATTTTATCAGTACTGGCGTAACATCGACGATGCGGACGTGGAAAAATGCCTGAAATTACTGACGTTTTTGGAGTTGGACGAAATTGCGGAATTGGTGCGCTACAAGGACGAACGGATGAACCTTGCAAAAATCCGCTTGGCTTACGAATTGACAAAAATCGTACACGGCGAAAAAATTGCCGACGAAGTGCGCGAACAAGTCAGCGCAAGTTTTTCCAACGATGCATCAAAAATGCCGTCGGTGGAAATTTCGAAGGATGCCGTAAAAGTGGTGGATGTGCTGGTGGCAGTCGGCTTTGCCAAAAGTAAAGGCGAAGCAAAACGCTTAATCGAAGGCGGCGGCGTTTCCGTAAACGAGCAAAAAATTCTTTCTTTCGACGAGGATCTTCCGCAACAGGCTTCGGAAAAAGGGGAATTCGTGCTCCACAAAGGCAAAAAGAACCACTTAAAAGTTATTTTGAAGTAAATGGAAAAATTTATCACTCTGAAAAAAACGGAAGCGGAATTTGTGTATCTCGTGGAAAAATCCCGTTTCATCGGCAGCGCAATCGGCGTCGACAGCGAGGAGGAGGCAAGGGCTTTTTTGTCGCAAATCAAAAAACGCTACTATGATGCCACGCATCATTGCTATGCGTATTACGGCGATTTCGGGCAAAAATTTTCCGACGACGGCGAGCCTTCCGGCACGGCGGGATTGCCGATTTTGGAAGCGATTCGCATGCAGTCGCTTACCAACGTGCTGGTTGTGGTAACGCGTTATTTCGGGGGGATTAAACTCGGCGGAGGCGGGCTGGTGCGCGCCTACGGCAAAACGGCAGGCAGTGTGTTAAGCGCGGCGGAAAAGCGCACGTTTGTGCGTGCCGCCGCAAGCATTTGTCGCTGTTCGTACGGCGAGTACGCATCGGTGCGTAAAACGGCGGAGCAGTTTGGCAAAATCACGGCGGAAACGTTCGGCGGGGAAATTTCCGTCGAAGTGTCGGTGCCGTACATCGCACAAAACGAATTTGAAATCGCATTGCGCAATGCAACGGGCGGCAAAGTGCTGCCGCAGTGGCAGGGCGAAAAA
>CAKPPA010000003.1 GCA_934177025.1 uncultured Clostridia bacterium | reverse complement strand
CTCACGCATAATCGTTTCCACGCTTTCCAACGTTTCCGTTTGCGGCAACAACAAGGTTAGCAAAATCGCAAGCGGTTCCGCCCCGCTTGCCGCAAGGTCGTTGGCACAAATGTTAACAGCCAATCGACCGCAATTACTTCCGCTTGCCGTAATCGGATCGCTCGTCACATACAAGTACCGCTCGGAACGTAAAATCGCACAATCCCCGCCGTCAACGGCAGAAATCAACGTTTCCTTCCTTTTTTTGGAAATTTGCGAAAGTACGTAACGTTGCAACTGATTCGGATTCAATTTTCCTAGCATAGTCCTTCCTCCTGTACTACCGTTTGAGCGTACTCTCCGTAACCCGTCGTCAACGGTATCCTTGTTCGCCTGTCCTACGTTTTTAAAACTACTTGCGTAGTAAAAAAATTGTCTTCAAAAGCTTAATTCGGCATCCTGCAAAAATTATAACCTTGTAATCCATTCGCCGCCGCGGTTTTCCTCGAAGGCATTGGCGAAAGTCAGTAACGCTTCCTCCGCATTTTTACGACACGTAACGTGTAGTCCCATTGGCATGCCGTTCGAATCCCGCCCGCAAGGAAGGGAAATACCCGGCAACCCGACCAAATTTTCCGGTATTACGAAAACGTCGGAAAAATCGATACTACTTTCCGGCCGCGTGTCGCCAACGAGTTTTGTTGCCGTAGTTGCCGTAGAAGGATTAATGATAAAATCCGTTTCCGACAGCACTCGATTTAAAAACTCCGTCAAGGAATAGCGTATTCTTAACGCTTGCTCGTAGTACTTTTCACGATTTTCGCCCGATAACACGTAATTACCGAAACACAAGCGTTTTTTCACATTTTTTCCGAATCCTACGGTGCGGGAAGCCGTAACGACGTCATCACATCCGTTCAAACTTTTTGTCGGATTCCCTAAGTGAACGCCGTCGAACTGCGCTAAACTGTCCACCGCTTCGGCACAACTAATAACGTTGTAAAGTCCGGAAATTTGTTCCGCAAATTTTAAATCCACTTCCACAACGGTATGCCCTAAACTTTCGAAATAACGAATTTGTTCTTCAAAATTTTTGCGGATGTCGTTTTCCACACGATCGTCAAACGATTGCTTTAAATAGCCGATTTTGTATGTTTTTTTCTCTTTTCGGACACAGTTTTCAAATACTATGTCAGGCATATTACTATAAATCGGATCGTTTACGTCCTTTTTACACAAATTAGCGCAAAGTAACGCAATATCTTTTACGCTCCGACCAAAGAACCCGGGCTGATCCAAACTAAGCGCGAACGGAAACATTCCCCTGCGGGACAGCCGCCCATAACTCGGTTTTAGTCCGGTAATTCCACAAAAGGCTGCGGGCTGGCGAATCGAACCGCCCGTGTCCGAACCGATGGACGCAAAACTACTTCCGCTAGCAACGGATGCCGCACTTCCTCCGGAACTTCCGCCCGGAACGCAGTCGATGTTTAGCGGATTGTGAGCGGGGCCGTAGGCACCGGAAGCCGTTGTCGAGCCCATGGCGCATTCGTCCATATTGGTTTTTCCCGTAATGACGGCAGTTTGCTCCTTTAACAACCGAACGACAAAAGCATCCTCCGTAGGCACGTACCCTTCCAAAAACTTCGACGCACAAGTCGTAGGAAAATCCACCGTGCAAAAATTATCTTTTACGGAAATGGGAATCCCCGTCAAATCCTGCGCCTGCCCGTGAAAAAGCCTTTGATCCGCTTTTTCGGCAGATTGCAAGGCGAACGTTTCGTTTTCCGCTAAAAAGGCACCGAGATTCGCCGTTTGTTTTTGTTTTTTCAAACATTCTTCGGTTAATTCCTTACTGGAAATTTTTTTGTTTCGTAGCGCCGAAAATGCTTCGTACAAACTTAACTGCGTTACTTCCATGGTTACTCCCCTTTTCGAAGTTTTACGGAATACTTTGAATTTTGCATCATTTGATTAGGCAGTTGTTCCTGTGGAAGTTCCGCAAACCGTCCGCTCGGAAGAATTTTCCGTAGGCCTGTTTCCGCATCCACTTCCGTTAATTTATCCGAAAGTTCCACCTGATGCAAAAATTGTCGTTGCACTTCCGGAAGTTCCGCTTCCGAAAAGGATACTTTCGTCATTTTACAAAGAGATAAAAAATTCATATCTTATTGCCTCATTTCGTTTGATTTAAAAAATTAATCCAATCCTGTTCCGACCAAATGTCGATTCCCGCAAGTTTTGCTTTTTCGAGCTTACTACCGGCGTTTTCGCCGGCAATCACCAAATTGCAGGATTTTGTAACGGAACTCAGCACTTCTCCGCCCTCTGCAAGAATTTTTTCCGCCGCTTCCGAACGTGTAAAATGCTCCAACACACCTGTTAAAACCACTTTTTTTCCGGACATTTTACCGGAAATGACCTGATTTCGATACGTCGGTGAAATTCCGTAACTTTTCAAATTTGCAAGTATTTCGCAGTTTAATTCGTCCTCGAAAAAACTCCGAATACTTTGCGCTACGGCAGGTCCGATGTCGTCGATACGCAGCAACTCGTCCTCCGATGCGTTTTGCAGCCCGTTTAAATCGCCAAACGTTTCCGCCAAATCCTTTGCTGTTTTGACGCCGACGTTACCGATGCCGAGTCCGTAAATCAAATTCGGCAAAGGGGTTTCCTTACTTTTTTCGATAGAATCCAAAACGTTGCGAATTTTCTTTTCCTTAAATCCATCCAACTGCGCCAAATCGCTTTCCTTTAATGCGTACAGTTGATCGATGCGACGAATGTCGAGTTTGTCAAAAAATAAGGTTGCCGTTTTGTCCGACACAAATTCGATGTCACATGCCGCTTTGGAGCAATAATGCGTTAATTTTGCAATCATCTGCGGTTTACAATTTCGCTCGTTCGGACAAAAGAGATTCGCTCCGCGTTCCTCGAGTTTTGTTTTGCAGTACGGGCAAACGGTAGGTTTTTCGATTGTTTTGCTTTCCGACGTATCCTCCGCGACGTCCAACACTTCCGGAATGACGTCGTTTGAACGACGCACGTAAACGAATGAATTCAATTTTAGCCGCTTTCGCTCAATGTCGCCGTAATTGTTTAACGTTGCTTTACGAATCGTCGCCCCACACAATTCCACCGGCTCCAAAATGCCTAACGGCGTTAACTTGCCTGTTCTGCCGACCTGCCACTCCACCGACAAAAGTTTCGTCGAAACTTCCTCCGCTTCGAATTTGAACGCCATTGCCCATTTCGGGAATTTGATGGTGTAACCGAGTTTTTCCCTTAATGCGAAATCGTTAATTTTAACGACGACTCCGTCAATTAAAAAATCCAGCTTATCCCGACTTTCGCCGATTTCGCGAATGCATTTTTCAATTTCCGCATAATCGGAAACCTTTTGGAAAAAACCGCTTGTTTTAAAGTGATTTGCTTTCAAAAACTCGACCAGTTCCGTTTGGGAAAAAATCTCCGTTTTTTCCTGAAAGCCGATGCCGTAAAATACGGCGTCCAAATTTCGTTTTGCCGTAATTTTCGGATCCAAGTTTCGAATAGCACCCGCAGCACCGTTCCTCGCATTTTTTAACGCTTCCTCCGGAAAATTTTCGTTAAACTTTCGAAGGGAACTTAACGGCAAAATGCCCTCGCCCTGCACTTCAAATTCGTAGGAACAAGGCACGGAAAGCGGAATACTGCGAATTGTTTTTACCTGCTCGGTTACGTCCTCGCCCGTGATACCGTTGCCGCGCGTTGTCGCCCGCAAAAATTTTCCGTCCCGATACGTAACGTTGACCGTCAAACCGTCGTACTTGTACTCCACCGTAAACTCCGCTTCGGGGTAAGAGGCTTTGATTTTACTTACCCACTCGCGTAATTCGTTGAAGGATTGCACTTTGTCGAGGCTGTACAGCCTTTTTTTGTGCGTATACTGCCGAAAGGCTTTTAACGGCTCGCCGCCGACACGTTTTGTCGGCGAATCCTCCAACACAATTCCCGAAGTTTTTTCCAAACGCAGCAATCGATCGTAAAGCGCATCGTACTCCTCGTCCGAAATGGTCGGCCGATCGAGAACGTAATATTCGTAGGAATATTGATTCAGTTTTTGCGCCAATTCGCGCATTTGTTCAATTACCTGATTCATGTTTCAATTATTTCCAACGGAGCGAATTTAAACGACAACGTTTTGACTCCGACGTTTTCAAAAGCAATGTCCCCCATGCCATCACGATTCGTAAGCACAATTCCCTTTCCAAACGTTTTGTGCATAACTTTTGTTCCCGGGCGCAATTTTTCAATGGTTTTTGCCTCTGTTTTAATTCCGACGTCCACTTTCGGCTTCAATTCCGGTGCTTTTTCCGCCCGCGTCATTTCCTCCACCTCGCGGAAAAAGCGGGATGCATACATATCCTTTCGCTCTCCGTACAAAAATCTCGATTTCGTTCGCGTTAAGTACAAGCGTTCCATTGCACGGGTGATTGCTACGTACATTAACCGCCGCTCCTCGCTCATTTCGAAATCATCGAACAACGCACGCGATAACGGGAAAATCGATTCGTCCAGCCCGACGATGAAAACCGTTTTAAACTCCAACCCTTTTGCGGCGTGTATCGTGGCTAACGTTACGCAATCCGTAGCATTGTTTTTGTCCGCCGTTTCCACGTCCGTCATCAACGCCGTGGACTGCAGGAAAAATCCGAGATCCGCCCCCTCGTTTGCCTCCTCAAACTCCCGCACCGATTGCACGAACTCGTCCATATTCATGGCTCGGTTTAAATCCTCATCGCTGTCCGTAAGCCCGCTTTTTAAGCCGCTGCGGCGAATAAGGTACTCGGTGAATTCACTTAACGACGAATTAAGCTGTTTTTCTTGCACGTCCGTAAAGATTCTGCCAAAGTCCTCCAATTTACCGCGAATGCTTTTTGTAAATAGCGCAAGGCAACTTTCGTCGTACAAAATTTTAAACAACGAAGTGTTTTTTGCGGCTGCAAACTCACGCAGTTTTTGCAACGTGCTTTCGCCTAAACCGCGTTTCGGAACGTTTAGGATCCGTGCAAACGCCTCGTCGTCCTGCGGGTTGACCAAAAGGTTCATATACGCAATTAAATCCTTGATTTCCTTCCGGTCGTAAAATTTAAAACCGCCGTAAACTTTCAAAGGAATGCCGTACGTCATGCATTGTTGCTCGAACGTGCGACTCAGCGCATTGACACGCATGAGGATTGCGAAATCGGAATATTTCATTCCGTTGTAGCGTTTCAAATTTTCTATTTGCTGTACAACGAAATATGCTTCCTCGGTTTCGTTGTATGCGGAGTACGTTTCAATGCGCACCCCTTCCGAATTTTCCGTCCACAATTTTTTTTCGTACCGTTCGGGATTGCGGGAAATAATAGCATTCGCCGCATTTAGGATTTTTTTTGAGGAACGGTAGTTTTGTTCCAATTTAAAAATGTGTGCCTGCGGAAAATCCTTTCGAAAATCCAAAAGATTCCGCACGTCGGCACCGCGCCAACCGTAAATAGATTGGTCGTCGTCGCCTACCACAAACAGATTTCCGTACTTTTTCGAAAGCAGGCGGAAAATATCGTACTGGATTTTGTTCGTGTCCTGAAACTCGTCGATACTGATGTAACGAAATTTGTCCTGATATTTTTCCAACACGTCGGGGTGGCGCACGAAAAGTTGATACAGTTCGTAAAACAAATCGTCGAAATCCATTGCGTTCGCCCGCTTTAATCGGGCATCGTACTCGCGCATGATTTCCACGATTTCCGTGATATTTTTTTCGAAGCTGTTTTGTTCCTCGTATTCCTCGTACGTTAAATTTTCGTTTTTGCGGCGCGACACGTGATAGCCGACAGACTTTTTCATTGTGTCATCGTCGGGAAATTTTTCGCTGCAAAGTCGCTTTAAAATTTTGTCCGTGTCGGAATCCGTATAAACGGAAAAATTCCCCGTATAACCGAGGAGATTCGCTTCCTGCCGCAAGATCCTTGCACACATGCTATGTATTGTGGAAATCCACATCCTATCGGCTGACGGCACACGCCGCTCCAGCCTGGTTTTCATTTCGTTTGCAGCTTTGTTGGTGAAGGTAATTGCCAAAATATTCCACGGTTTAATGCCGCATTCCGTCACCATGTACTCGATTCGGTTTGTTAAAACTCGCGTTTTTCCACTACCTGCACCCGCCAAAACTAAAACCGCACCGTCAATTTCGTGCACGGCTTGTTGCTGCTGTTCATTGAGTTGATCCGTCAAGATTGCTTCCCCTTTAAATTTTCCAAAACCATATGGTAGCCGCCCCCGCCGTACTCCAAACTACGGCACACACGGCTGATTGTAGCGGTAGACGCTTTTGTAATTGTGGAAATGGAATGATAGGTCACATCCTCATACAGCAATTCCGCCACTTCGAAACGCTGCGCCATCGTTTTCAATTCGGGTATGGAACACAAATCTTCAAAAAATTGATAGCATTCGTCGATGTTTTTCAACGTAAGGATTCCTTCAAAAAGGCGATCGATACTTTTCGATTTAATTTTTGAATTCCCCATTTTTTCCTCCTTAATGAAACGATCTTTCCGTATTCGACCTTTTCACACTTTCTTTACAGAAATTATAACAAATTATAGCGGAAAAATCCATTATCTAAGGGAAAATAATAAAAATTCTTTCCCGAAATTCTGTACCGCTTTCCCGTTTTGTAGCGATTGCGGCCGAAACAAAAAAGGAACGCCGTTTTTCCGTCGAAAATTCGGCATTCCCGTTTTTTAGTTTTTGTTTCCGTTGTTTTCCTTTTCCTGTTTTTCCTTTTCGTAACGCAAACTCATTTGCATATAACGTTCCCTTAAACGAGCCAAATACTTTTCCTTCGTGTCGGCATCCGCTTTCGCCAAAATCTTTTTATCCGCCAAGCGGTAAATCGGATTGCTGATAACTTCCGGCGAGGATAAAATTTCGCAAACTTGGCGGTAAAACGCCTCGTCCTCCTCGTAAGTTTTGGAATAAATCCGATTCCGAACCTGCTCCTTGGTGTACTTCCCCTCGTTTTGACGAATTTCATCCCAAAATCCGCCGGCTAATCGCTTTTTCGCTTCCTTTGCGTACGTTTTGTAAGAAGTGCTTTGCTCTTTCTCTTTCCTCATACCATGCTCTCCGTTTTTGTTGAAAAAGGAACTGCCTGCCGTAAGGCAGGCAGTTGATTTTAAATTAACCTTTCGAATTGCGTTTTCTTGCGGCTTCAGCCTTCTTTTTACGTCTTACGCTTGGTTTCTCATAATGTTCTTTCCGTCTGAGGTCACCGATAATGCCGTCGCGCGCGCACTTTCTTTTGAATCTGCGCAGAGCGCTGTCCAAAGTTTCGTTTTCTCCTACTCTAATTACCGACATCGTGTTTCGCCTCCTTTCCGGAACTGGTTTTTTTACAGTTTTATTATACTGTTTTTTTTGTAATTGTCAAACATTTTGTTAAGGTTCCTTCGCGTTATTTCCTTTCAAAAAGCCGATCGAAACGCTTCCGTTTTCATTCGCCGAAAAATTGCCCGCAAGTAGTTGTAAAAAACCCTTTTCAAAACGCTCCTTACGCCGGATGCCACTCCATTTTTTGTCCGCTCAAAATGTGAACGTGAAGATGCGGAACGGTTTGGCCGGCATCGTCCCCTTGATTGATGACGCATCGAAAACCGTTTTCCAAATGCAACAATTCTTTCAATTCACTCACTTTGCGTAAGCACTGCGCCAACGTTTCCGCCTGCGCCGGCGTCATTTCGCTAAGATACTTGAAATGATCCTTTAAAAACATCAAATAGTGATTTTTCGCCTTTGGCGCAATGTCCTTAATGATTCGCATTTTGTCGTCCTCGTACACGATTTCCGACGGAATTTCATTTCGAATCATTTTGCAAAACAAACAATCTTTTTCTAACATTTTTCTCCTCCTTCGGCAATGACACCATCCTTCCAAACTTTACCGATTTTGACTCGGTAAATTTCATCGGCAGTGCCGTTTTTTACGTACACTTTTAAATAATTTTCCGCGTAACCTTCCGCGTAATTTCCGTTTTGTTTTTCACACAAAACCGAACATTCGATTCCTTCGCATTTTTTGGCAAACTCGTGTTTTAAAACCTGTTTTACTTCCAACAATTCTTCCGTACGGCGACGTTTTACCTCTTCCGCTACCTGCGGCATTTTTGCGGCTTTTGTCCCGGGACGAACGGAATAAGGAAAAACGTGGATATCGGAAAAGCCGATTTCTTTTACGAATTGCAAGCATTGCCGATGCTCTTCCTCCGTTTCGGTCGGAAAACCCGCAATGATATCCGTCGTAATTCCGCAATGCGGAAAATTTTTACGCAACAACTCCACCGCCCGACGATATTCTTCCGTCGTGTAAGGACGATTCATTTTTTTTAAAACTCCGTCGCTACCGCTTTGCAAGGACAAATGGAAATGATCGCACAAGTTGCGGCATTGTTTTAATGCATCGACAAAACCTTCCTCGATTCTGCCCGTTTCCAAACTACCGAATCGAAAACGTTTGCCCAAGCGATCGAGCTGCAGAACAAGGTCGCTTAAACTTTCGCCGGTATCTTTACCGAATGCGCTGATGTCAACTCCCGTCAACACAATCTCCTTACTGTCGTTTTCACTCGCTTCCGAAAGGATATGTTCGATTTTTCGACTTCTGCTCCGCCCGCGCAAATATGGCACGATGCAATAGGAGCAAAAATGATTACAGCCGTCCTGAATTTTGATGGTGGCACGAATTTTGTCCGCACAGGAGTTGCCCGTTTCGCTATACTCCTTTGGCAACGCGTCCAATCCGCAGCCTTTTTCGTTTAAATGATTGATAATATCTTCCTTGTCCGCCGTCCCTTTCAAAAAAAAGACGCCGTCCCTTTTACCGAATTGTTCGGGATTGTTTTGCACGGCACATCCGCACAGGAAAATTTTTGCCGCAGGATTGATTTTTTTAATGCGAGCAATCATTTGCCGCGATTTTTTTTCCGCCTCCTGCGTAACCGCACAAGTGTTGACAATGTAGCAATCCGCAAACCCAAGGCCGTGAATCACTTCGTATCCTTGTTCCCTTAACCGCCGAATGATTTGCCCGCTTTCGTACTGATTCACTTTACAACCGAGCGTAAACACCGAAACCGTCATTGTGCTATCTCCCCGTCAAAATAAGCGTCCAAAACGCCCAAAGCCACCGTTACGGCTGTATCCGCACGTAAAATTCGCTTGCCGAGGCTAACGGACAAAACATTTTGCTTCGAACGTAGCGTCGCTTCCTCCTCCGGCGAAAAACCGCCTTCGCTTCCGATGACTACTGCAATTTTTTCCATACGGCAAATTTCGCGCGAATGCAAGGCGGGTAAAAAGTTTTTCTCTTTTTCGTATTCGTTGCAATAAACGACCGCATCGTAAAGGGAAAGTTCCTCTAAAATTTTTTTAAATTGCGTTGTTTCGCGTACTTGAGGCAGCAAAGACCTTCCGCATTGTTTTGCCGCTTCCAACACGATTTTACGAAAACGCTCCACTTTTTTTGCATCCGCCTTTGCATTGGAATAGGCGTTTTCAAACGGAACAATTTCGCTAACGCCGAGTTCCACGGCTTTTTGCACCGTGTTTTCCATACGTTCGCCCTTAATTACCGCCTGATACAGCGTTACTCGATAAGGATTTTCCGCCGTATTTTTTACTACGTTTTCAATTTTAAAAATCGCTTCCTCTTTCGTTATGCTTATCAATCGGGAAAGATAATCGTTGCCGTCGTTTACGCAAAGGATATGTTCTTCGCCTATTTTCGCTCGCAATACTTTAGTTAAATGATAAAATTCTTCCCCCGTAAGCACAACGGTACCGTCCGAACCGATTTGCTCTGCAAAAAATCTCCTCTTACTCACAATAACGATAAGTCAAAGCGACCCATTCCCCCTCTGCCGATTCTTCCGATTGACAAAAGCCCAATTGTTCGTAACGCGCCTTTACCAATTCCTTTTTTGTTTTTAAAATTCCGCTTAAAATCACATAACTTCCGTCATGTACGAATCGGCAAATATCCTCCGACAAAAGCAGTAGTAAATCCGCCGTTAAATTTGCCAAAATCAAATCGAACGTACCTTTTGCTTCCTTAAGTAAATCGCCCGCGCGAATTTGGCAACACATAGCATACGCATTGAGTGCCACGTTACGATGCGCCGCTTCCACCGCTTGCGGATCGTTGTCAATTCCTACAACGTCCTTTGCGCCTAATGCAGCGGCACCGATTCCCAAAATTCCGCTTCCGCACCCGACGTCCAAAACGGATTTTCCTTTTACGGGTACGTTTTGCATTAACTGCAATGCCAATCGCGTTGTTTCGTGTTCCCCCGTGCCGAAAGCCAAACCGGGATCCAGCAAAAGATCCGTCGTTCCTTCCGGCGTAGGGGTTTTAATCCATTCCGGACAAATGCGCAGTTTCCCAACCGGAATCGGAGCATAGTACTTTTTCCATTCCGTCCGCCAATCCGAGTCGTTTACCAGCCGAAATTCAAGGTTTAACGAACCTATGTCTGACAGAGATTTCTTTAAATGCTCCAATCTTGCTAATATCTCCGGTAATTTTTGCTCTTTTTCCGAAAGTTTCAGATATCCGCGTACAATGACGTCCTCGGGATAGCTGTCCTGAAATCCGTCCTCCTCGTAATCCCAAGTCGGCACGTTTAAATCGTTTTTATCCGTAATATTAACGCCGTCGCCTGTGATTTCCTCCAAAATATCCGCCACTAATTCCGAACCGAAAGTCGTCGTTTTTACGGCAATTTCCAAATAATCCATTTTCCCTCAACCTATTAAAATGTCAATCAATCGTTTTGCGTTTTCCCACTCTTTTTTGGAGGAAAAATAGTACTCCACTCCTAACGGCGTGATTTGATAGTACTTCCTTGTTGAGCCACGCAATTCGTCCCCCCAAAAACCTTTAATCATTCCGTTTTCCTCCAAACGGCGAAACGCCGAGTAAAGCGTTTGTTCGTTGGTACGGTACAACCCGTTGGTTTTTTGGTCAATGCTTTTACGGATTTCCACTCCGTATTTTTCCCCGTCCATTAACACACTGAGTATGATCGTATCGATGTGCCCTCGAATGAGGTCGCTGGATAAAACTTTCATTTTACACCCCTGTTATGTCTGAGATAGTTTCACTATAACACGAGAAAAACCCGCTGTAAAGGATTACAAAAAAATTTTTGAAAAAAGCCTTTGTTTCCATTCCTCTGCTTACGAACCATTGAAAAAACTCCTTACGCGTCGCTTTTACTTTCCGTAAAAAAACGACACGATTTTGTCGTGTCGTTTCGTTGTAATTACCTTACCGATTCGTTCCGTTTCAGTTTTTTTCATTGTAAAGGTTTTCGGACTCCTGCAAAAATTCCTTTTGCTTCGGATAGTTTTTCAAAGTCAAGTCCTGCTCCACTTTCCTTAACATTTCCTTTAACTGTTTTCCGACCTTTTGCGGAACTTCCACGTGTACCGTTACGTACAAATCCCCGAGGCGTCCCTTTGGAGTTTTAATTCCCTTTCCTTTCAAGCGGAAAATATCGCCGCTGTTCGTCCCATCCGGAATTTTGAAAATCGTTTTTCCTACCAACGTCGGAACCTCGATTTCGCCGCCGTTGACCGCCGTTACAAAGGAAACCGGTACGTCAACGTACAAATCCAACTCGTCGCGCTTTAAAATTTTGCTACTTGCTACCTGATATGCGATGACGAGATTCCCGTTTGCTCCGCCCTGAAAGCGCGATGCGTTTCCTTGTCCTGCAAAGGTTTGCACCATGCCGTTGTCAACGCCTGCAGGAATTGTGATTGAGATAATCTTTTTTTTGTTGACTACCCCTTTTCCGCCACAGTCGCGACACGGATCGGTTACGATTTTGCCCGTACCGCCACAAGCATCGCACGGAGCCACGTTAACGGAACGGCCGAACATCGTATCGCGCACGTACTGCACACGGCCGGTTCCGCGACATTTGTCGCAGGTTTTTACACCGTTTGCACTTTTTGCGCCGCTACCGCCGCAAGTCGGGCATTTTTCCAAACGTGTGATGTTAATTTCCTTTTTACAGCCCAAACATGCTTCCATGAAGGAGAGATTTACGGTGTAAGTGATATCGCTGCCCGCCTGAGGCCCTTGCTCCCTGCCACGCGAACCGCCCATAAAATTGTTGAAAATATCAAAAATATCGTCGAATCCGCCGCTTTGAAAACCGCCGAAAGGATTAAAACCGCCGTTTCCGTCAAAATTCATTTCGCCGCGGTCGTACCTGGCGCGCTTATCCGCGTCGCCAAGTACCTCGTACGCTTCGTTACATTCCTTGAATTTTTCCGCAGCTTCCGGATTGTTCGGATTCAAATCGGGATGATATTTTTTTGCCAGTTGACGGTACGCCTTTTTGATTTCGGCGTCCGTCGCTTCCTTACTGACCCCTAAAATTTGGTAATAATCTTTTGCCGGCATCTTGACACCCTAAACTTATTTTGCGTCCTTTACATCGATATTCGGATCGTCGGTTCCGTTTTGGCTTTGATTTTGTTGTGCTTCTTGTGCCGCTTGTTGGTACAGCTTTTGGAAAATCGGCGAGGACGTTTGTGCAAGTTCGTCCGTCTTTTTGCGGATCTCCTCCATATCGCCTTTTTCCAACACTTCTTTTGCGGATTTTACGGCTTCTTCCAATTTCGTTTTGTCGTCCGCTTCCACTTTGTCGCCATTATCGCGCAAGAACTGTTCGATCGTGAAAATCATTTGATCCAAACTGTTTTTCGTTTCCACTTCTTCCTTACGCTTTTTATCTTCCTCGGCGTATTTTTCCGCATCCTTAATTGCTTCGTCGATATCTTTATCCGACAGATTCGTCGAAGAAGTAATCGTTACCGATTGTTCCTTTTTCGTTCCGAGATCGGTTGCCGTAACGTGAACGATACCGTTTGCATCGATGTCGAATTTTACTTCAATTTGCGGAATTCCGCGTGGTGCAGGCGGAATACCCGTCAACGTGAATCGACCGAGCGACTTGTTGTCCGAGGCCATTTCGCGTTCCCCTTGCAGGACGTTAATTTCTACCGCTGGCTGATTGTCCGCAGCCGTCGAGAAAATTTGGGACTTGCTGGTAGGAATCGTTGTGTTACGTTGAATCAATTTCGTGCATACGCCGCCCAAAGTTTCGATTCCTAAGGACAACGGCGTAACGTCAAGCAACAACACGTCCTTTACTTCGCCGCCCAAAACGCCGCCTTGAATTGCCGCGCCGATTGCAACGCATTCGTCCGGATTGATTCCCTTGTAAGGTTCCTTACCCGTCAATTTTTTTACCGCTTCCACAACGGCAGGAATACGCGTAGAACCACCGACCAAAATGACACGAGCAATATCGTTTACACTTAACCCTGCGTCACGCAATGCTTGCGTTGTAGGTTCCATCGTCTTTTTTACCAAAAATTCCGTCAACGAATCGAATTTTGCACGAGTTAAATCCAAATCCAAGTGCTTCGGACCCGTAGCGTCGGACGTAATAAACGGCAAATTGATGTTCGTTTTCGTCGTGCTGGAAAGTTCGATTTTTGCTTTTTCGGCAGCGTCTTTCAAACGTTGCATTGCCATTTTATCCTGCGACAAATCAATCCCTTCGGATTTTTTGAATTCGCTCACCAAATATTCCACAATTACTTCGTCGAAATCGTCACCGCCCAAACGGTTGTTGCCGTTGGTTGCCAAAACTTCGAACACACCGTCGCCAAGCTCCAAAATCGAAACGTCGAACGTGCCGCCGCCAAGGTCGTAAATCAGGATCTTTTGATTGTTGTTTTCGCCCTTGTCAAGCCCGTATGCCAACGATGCCGCCGTCGGTTCGTTGATGATACGCAAAACTTCCAACCCTGCAATTTTGCCGGCATCCTTTGTTGCCTGACGTTGCGCATCGGAGAAGTAAGCCGGCACCGTAATGACGGCTTGCGTTACTTTTTCGCCGAGATATGCTTCCGCATCGTTTTTTAATTTCGTCAAAATCATTGCGGAAATTTCCTGTGGCGAATATTTTTTTCCGTCAATTTCGACGGAGTAGTTTGTACCCATTTCACGCTTAATGGACATCACAGTGCGATCCCCATTGACAACGGCCTGACGTTTTGCAACCTGTCCGACCAGTCGTTCGCCGTCTTTTGTAAACGCTACGACGGACGGCGTTGTTCTGGCGCCTTCCGAGTTCGTAATAACGGTAGGTTCGCCACCTTCCAAAACGGCAACGCAAGAGTTTGTCGTTCCCAAATCGATTCCGATAATTTTACCCATAATTTACCTCCTAATTCACTCCCCAACAACTACTTGGGCGTGTCTGATAATTTTTTCTTTATACTTGAATCCTTTTGCGATTACTTCGACTACTTTACCGGCATTCTCCGTACCCGCATCGGTTTTCATTACTGCATTTGACGTTTCAGGATCAAAAATTTCGCCTTTGACCGAAATTTCCTCCACTCCGGCATCCGACAACGTTTTTTCCAATTGTCGACTTAACAACTGCAACGCATTTTTCGTTTGCTCGTCCTTTTCCGAAGTTTCCGCACGTAAAAACGAATCCAACAGCGGCAACAACAACTCCACTACTTTGCGCGTTCCTTCGTCGCTTGCTTCCGCCGCGGCTTGTTTTGTCCGGCGTTTGTAGTTTTCGAAATCGTTTTTCATCGCTGCCAGTTGGTTTAAATAACTTTCGCTTTTTTGAAGTTTTTTTCGGAATTCTTCCTGCTCTTTCATCAGTTCCTCGTTTTCCGAAATCAAACCTTCATTCAACGCTTTTTCCTTTTGATACAAATATTTTAGTTCGTCTGCCGTCAGTTCGTCGATGCTTTTGGCGCACTCCCCCTGACAACCGGCACAATTTCCGCCGCAGCTCGACGTGCTTTTTTCTTTTTCTTCGTTCGAATTCAAAATTTACTCCTCCTTCTTTCCGTCGTCGGAAAGGATATGATCCAGCATTTTACTGATATGGTTCAAAACGGAAATGACTTTCGGATAATCCATTCGAACCGGACCGATGACCCCTGCAGAGCCGATCGGCTTATCGTTCCAAGTGATTTGCGCAGAAACGACGGAACAATCCTCCGGAATGTTTTCCTCCTCGTCGCCGATTCGAATTTTTAATTCCAACTGATCCGCTCCCGCCTGAAACAGATTTGCCATGGTGGATTTTGTTTCCAATGCGGACAAAAACTGTTTTGCTTTTTGCATGTCGTTATATTCCGGATAATCGAGTATTTTCGAAGTCCCTTCCGTAATCACATTGACTTTTGCGTTTACAACTTTTTTCAAAATTTCAAGAATTTTTCCATACAGTTCGTTAAACTCCGCAAATTCGTTGCTGATGATTTCGTTCGGGATTTTCGCATCGCGAAATTCGTTTAACCGGCGGCCGTCGAACATTTTGTTCAGCCATTGTTCCGCCGTTTCGATTTCCTTCGGCGTTGCGTCGACGCGCACGGTAATTAAACTGTCCTTGTAAATGTTGAAGTCCGTTACGATGACGACAAGCAAGTTTTTTTCGTCGATGCGGATGAGTCGAATGCTTTTGATTGTTTCGCTATCCAGCGGCGTTTTTACCACAACGGAAGTGTAGTTGGTAATTTCCGTCAGGACTTTTGCCACGTTCGAAACAATGTCCTCCACCGAATTCATCCGCGATTGAAAATAGCGATCGATGGCATCGATTTCCTTCCGCGAAAGCGTCCGCTTTTCCATCAGTTCGTCCACGTACAGGCGAAATGCTTTCTGTGACGGAATGCGGCCGCTCGAAACGTGTGGTTGTACCAAGTACCCCATACTTTCCAAAGCGGACAGTTCGTTCCGAATCGTTGCGGAAGAAAATTCTTTCAAATGCTTTTCCTGAATTTCCTTGCTGCTGATCGGTTCGGCACTTTCGATATAATCGCTGACTAAAGCCTGCAGAATCTTTTTTTTCCGATCGGACAGAATCAATTTTTTCACCTACTTGCAAACTTATTTTTCGACTGTTAGCAATCTTTCACAAAGAGTGCTAACGTCTGCCTATAAAATAACACCGTAAAAAACTTTTGTCAACTTTTTTCCACGTCTTTTACGGTGTTTTTTATTGTAATATTTCCACCAAAACGGAATTTAAAACGTACATTTTTTCCTTTTTTACGTTTACGTAATCCTTATCGTAAACGATGACGCCGATTTTCTCCAATTTTTTTAGTTTTTCGTCGAATCGTCGAATAAAATCGGTGTGAAAAATCTCGTTAAATTTGCCGATATCCAGCCCGCTCTCCTTCCGTAAAGCGAGCATAATAAACTCCATTTCCGCTTCCTGCAACGTCAGTTTGTGTCGCTCGCTTATCGGCACCTTTCCTTCCTTAAGTCGAGCCAGATATTTTTCCAAATTCGCTACGTTGCGTTGCCGCGTGTCGTTGATAAACGAACTTGCATTTACCCCGACGCCGAGGTATCGACCCCAATTCCAGTAATTGAGATTGTGCCGAGATTCGAATCCGACTTTTGCAAAGTTGGAAACCTCGTAACGATATATCTTATGCTCCTCCAGCGTAGAAAACACCTGATCGTAAAAATCTACCTGCTGATCCTCGCTTGGTAAAAGAATTTTGCCTTGCTTTACCATTTGTTGCAAAGGTGTTCGATTTTCAACTTTCAAGGCATATGCGCTGACGTGCGGTAAATCCAACTCCAACAGAAGTTTTAAGGTTTCGTCCACACTTTTTTCGTCCTGTTTCGGCAACCCCAACATGATATCCGCACTGATGTTTTCGATGCCGTACTTACGAAGTAACGCCACCGTAGCAACAAATTGTTTGCGGTTGTGCGGACGCCCGATGATTTTTAAAATCGCATCCGATGCCGTTTGCAAACCGATGCTACAGCGATTGATGCCTGCCGCAACAAATTCCTTCACCTTTTGTTCGCTGACTGTCCCGGGGTTTATCTCCGCCGTAATTTCGCAATTTTTTTCCAAACGGTAATTATCCCGAACGGTTTGCAAAATTTTTCCGATTTGCTCGCCTTCCAACACACTCGGCGTACCTCCGCCGAAATAAACGGACGAAATCGCAACGTCAGCAAACTTTTTTGCCTGCAACGTCAGTTCCGTACACAGTGCCGCAGTGTACTCGTCAAACAATGCTTCCTTGCCGGCATACGAAACAAAATCGCAATAAATACATTTCGATTTGCAGAACGGTATATGAATGTAAATGCCTGCCGTTTTCATCACTCCGAATCAATCCCCGTCGATTTTCAAAATGGACATAAACGCCTCGCTCGGCACCTGCACCGAACCGACCTGACGCATCCTCTTTTTCCCTTCCTTTTGTTTTTCCAACAATTTCTTTTTACGCGTAATGTCCCCGCCGTAGCACTTCGCTAAAACGTCCTTACGCATAGCCTTGACGGTTTCCCTTGCAATGATTTTGTTGCCGATGGCGGCTTGGATCGGAATTTCGAACATCTGCCGCGGAATTACTTCTTTTAATTTTTCCGCAATTTGACGCCCGCGCGCATACGCTTTATCCTCATGCACGATAAGGCTCAATGCGTCGCAAATTTCGCCGTTCAACAGTAAATCCAACTTCACCAAGCGGGACGGCACGTACCCTAAAATTTCATAGTCCAAACTTGCGTAACCGCGCGTGCGGGATTTAAGCGTGTCGAAAAAGTCGTAAACAATTTCGTTCAGCGGAATCTCGTAGCGCAATTTTACGCGTTTCGGATCGAGATACGTCATATCCTTAAACACGCCGCGTTTTTCCTGACACAAATCCATAATCGAACCGACGTAATCCGGCGGAGTAAAAATATCCGCGTTTACGATAGGCTCCTCGATTTTTTGAATGTTCGAAACCGCCGGCAATTTGGTAGGATTGTCGATTTCCTCCACACTGCCGTCCGTCAAATACACTTTGTAGGAAACACTGGGCGCCGTCGTTACCAAATCGAGATCGAACTCTCTTTCCAACCGCTCCTGAATAATTTCCATGTGCAGTAACCCAAGGAATCCGCATCGAAAACCGAAGCCCAATGCAATGGACGTATCCGGCTCGTACACCAATGCGGCGTCGTTGAGTTTTAATTTTTCCAACGCATCCTTCAAATCGTTGTATCGGGCACCGTCCGCAGGATAAATTCCGCAGTAAACCATCGGCTGAACGGATTTATAGCCCGGCAATGCTTGCACCGCAGGCCGATCCGCATCGGTTACCGTGTCGCCGACCTTCGTGTCGTTCACGGTTTTGATGCTTGCAACGATGTACCCGACTTCCCCGACACTGAGT
>CAKPPA010000002.1 GCA_934177025.1 uncultured Clostridia bacterium | reverse complement strand
CCGTTTGTTTCGGTTATTCTACCATTAAAAACGGAATTTAGGCAACCGATTCGGAAAAGAATTTTGAAAGAATATATTATATATGTTCCATCTTTTCCAAAATTTCGGCGGTACGCCGCCAAAAACTTGATATGCACCGTTAGCTCAATTGGATAGAGCGTTTGGCTACGGACCAAAAGGCTAGGGATTCGAGTTCCTTACGGTGCACCAAAAGCCTGTTTTTTTCTTACGAAACTAAGGAAAACAGGCTTTTTTCTGCCTTGAATTTAAGTGCGGCATATATCCGAGATAAATTACGTTAGGATGACAAAAGGATTTTCAGCGAAATATGGGAAGATGATGTTTTGGCGGAAGAGGAGAAAAGACGAATTCTGCAATATTTGGAACGGCATAAAAAAAGGAAATAACCTATTGTCGGTAGTCATTGGCTACCACAGGTTTACTCTCCGGAACGCAGGATAGCCTGATTTTTATATTTGGCAAAATAAAAAAGAGAGAAAGCATTCTCTCTTGTGTGCGGGTCGGATACACTAGAAAGTGCCGACAATAAACAACCGAAACTCGGTTGAGTTCGCTACCTTGAAAAAAGGATAGCAAAAAACAGAAAAATTGTCAAATGCCGTGGAAGCACCCTATTGGCAGTAGTCGTTGGTTTCCTCAGGTTTACTTCCTAGAATGCAGGATAGCATAATTTTTATATTTGACAAAATAAAATAAAAAAGAGAGAAAGCATTCTCTCTTGTGTGCGGGTCGGAACAAAGCCGACAATAAACAACCGAAACTCGGTTGAGTTCGCTACCTTGAAAAAAGGATAGCAAAAAACAAAAAAATTGTCAAATGCCGTGGAAGCCCCGAAAAAGAGACAAAAAAGAAGTAACAATTTTGTTACTTCTCAATGCACTGTCAGTCGTTCTTATTGCGGAACCCTGACAACCTCTTTGAAAGAGTGTGCTTACCTTGCCTAAAAGATAGCAAAAAACAGAAAAATTGTCAAATGCCGTGGAAGCCCCGAAAAAGAGACAAAAAAGTAGCACCCACAAGAAGCATTATCTTCTCGCAATCAGTAGGAAATGCCGTGCTACCTTAATTACTACATGCAAACAGGGAGGGAAAGTCAAGTGACACGGCTTCCTCCCTTTGTCACAAAAATTCGTAGCCCCTTAACTTTCCTTTTTCGCCAAGGGGAGCGGCGGAACGCCTTTCCGCAACTTTTCCACTTTTCACGCAATTCCTTTGTTGCGTGGATTCTTTTCCTTTTGTTTTACCTTGCCTAAAAAAAGAAAAACCGATTTCATAAATAATGAAATCGGTTTTTTACTTTTTGTTTTACGGATTTGCGTTTCGGTTCGGTTTTTTAAACCCCCATTGCCTTTTCGGCAAGGGCCCCTTTTAAATTTCCTTTACGGATTCGTTTCCGACAAAATCACTTTCAACTGTTCTTTCGCTTTTGCAATGATGTTTCCGTTCGTTGCGTCGATGCGATACGTCCATTGCGTTTGCTCGTCGTGGAACACAAAGTAGTAGTACGGGGTTTTGATTCCGCCGTCCACCAACTCTGCCGCTACAAACACGACTTTGCTGCCGCTTTCAACACCGGCATCCTGCAGTGCAATTTCCCTTGCCCATGCCATTCCCAAATACCGAATGCCGTCCATCACTTCGCCGGTTTTGGCATCGACTTTGTAAAAGTACTGATACTTTTCCGTGAAAAACTCCAGCACCCAGCACGGACGGCCTTGATTGCGGCTGAGTTCCTCCTTGGTGAAGGTAACTTCGCTCGGGTTCGTAATGCCCGCATGCGTCAGGGCGATTTCCTTTGCTTTTTGCAACGAAATGAACACCGTTACTTCGTTTTTCCACATAATGGCACCGCTTGTTGCGTCGATACGATACGTCCACTCCGTGGTTTCGTTGTGGAACACAAAGTAGAAGTACGGGGTTTTGATTCCGCCGTCCACCAACTGTTCCTCCGTGAACCAAACTTTATCCTCGGAACAGCCGGCATCCGCTACTGCGATTTCCTTTGCTTTGTTGATGTTGATAAACCGCTTATGCGTCCAAACTTCACCGTTTTCCGCATTGATTTCGTAATAGTACTGATACTTTTCCGTGAAAAACTCCAACACCCAGCACGGACAACCTTGGCTGCGGTTCAGCATCTCCTTGGTAAAGGTAACTTCGCTCGCATCCGTAATGCCTGCATGCGTCAGGGCGATTTCCTTTGCTTTTTGCAACGAAATCAAAAGCGTTGTTTTGTTTTTCCACAAAATGCTGCCGTTCGTTGCGTCGATGCGATACGCCCACTCCGTAGTTTCGTTGTGGAACACAAAGTAGAAGTACGGGGTTTTGATTCCGCCGCCGACGTATTCCTCCACCGTAAACGTTACTTTTTCAATCGACTCGAACACGCCTGCATCCTTTAACGCAATTTCCTTTGCTTGGCGAACGTCCATGTGGTACTCAAAATAAAAGATTTCGCCGGTTTTGGCATCGACTTTGTAAAAGTACTGATACTTTGCCGTGTAAAACTCAAGAATCCAGCACGGGCGGCCTTGGTTGCGGCTCAGTTCCTCCCGCGTAAAAATCACTTTTATCGAAGGATCAAGTAAACCGGCATCCTTTAACACAATTTCGCGTGCTTCCTCCAGCGACAGGAACCGCACGACTTCGCCTTTTTTCAGGATGTCGCCGTTCGTTGCGTTGATGTCGTACGTCCATTCCATGTTTTTGTCGTGGAACACAAGGTGATAATACGGGTACTTTACGCCGCCGTCCACCAGCACTGCCTCGGTAAACTCCACACGCGTGGTGCAACCGGCATCCGCCAGCGCAATTGCTTTCGCTTTTGCCATGCCGATGTACTTGGTGTCAATCACAACGGAAAGCGCATCTTTTTGTAATCCCACCAATTCGTCCAACGGCAATGTTACAAGCTCGTCCACCGTGAAATCCGTGTTTTTTGCCGCCGCTTCAATCAGTTTTGCCTTACCTTGCGAAATGTCGTATTTTTCCGCAAGATTCGCCACTTCCGCACTGTCCGTTGCGGAAACGTAAACCACGGTATGCACGGCTTTCGTGCTTTCCAGCACTTTTTGCACGTCCTCCGCTATCGCTTTTTGGAATTTGGCGGCACCGCTCAATTTTTTGTCAAAGGAAATCAAAACCGTGTCGTTTTTTTCCATGAAACCTACCGTTTTGTAAACGGAAATCGTAAGCGACACGGCGGTTTTTAAACTTTGCCCTTTTAACGGCACTTCCGCAAGCGCGTTTTTTGCGTCGTCGTTTAAAAACCGCACCGATTTGACGTTGCCGTTCCGCGTAACGGTAAATTCTACGCCGGGGTTAATTTCCATTGTAATCGTGCCCATTTCCCGATTGCCGACCCCAACCGGCAAAAGCACGCCCAAACACAGCACCAAAACGAGGCACGCCGCCACCAACGCAATGCGACGATAGTACATTCTTTTTTGTTTCACGCGGACTTCCGGTTTTGCGTCCGCAATCAATCTGTCGTCAATTTGACCGATTGCATTCAGTAACCTATCCTTTTTCATAAATAGATTTCCTCCTTTTGCAGAGTTTTTTTCAGGTCGTTGCGCATACGAAACAACAATGCTTTCACTTTGCTTTCGCTCATGTCGAACAAGTCCGCAATTTTCGCAATCGAGTACAAGTACCAGTAGCGACAAAGAAACACGTTGCGTTTTGTTTTGCTTTGCTTGTACAAAAAGCGATTGAGGACGGATACGACCAAGGCTTCCTCCGCAACTTGCTCCACCCGCGTCGAATCGGGCACACAATTTTCCAGCTCGGACAACGCAATTTCCACCTGACCGCCCCCGCGTTTGGCGGCGGAGCGCACTTTGTAGCGGTTGAGTGCAAGGTTTCGCGTAATCTTGCCGAGATACGCCGTTAAATTGTTCGGTTTTTGCGGCGGAATGCTGTTCCATGCGCCCAAATACGTGTCGTTTACACATTCTTCCGCGTCAAAATGACTGTACAAAATGTTGTAAGCGATGGTGTGGCAATAGTTGCCGTATTTTTCTGCCGTGGCAGAGATTGCGCTTTCGTTCCGTTCCCAAAACAAAGCAATGATTTTTTGGTCGTTCATAGCGCGTTTCCCCCTTTTTCCTTGCGCAACTTCCCTTCCCTTATAAGGACAACAAAAAACTCCGTTCGTTGCGTAAAATGAAAAACTTTTTTTCCGAGCCGTTAAAAAAACGCAACGGAACCCCTCCCGCTGCGTAAAAACACTTTTTTCGTAATATCCTTTCCTTTTTGTTTACGTCCGTCCCTTGTTTTTCCTTGCTTTTACGCAAAATTACGGGATTACTCCGAATTAATCCTAAATTTTTGCACAAAAGTGCGTCAAGAGACAACATTCCCCCTTTGCAAATGCAAAGGGGGAACACGTCCGCACGAAAACCGTGAATTTAAACTTGAAAAGCGTTGAAAAAACTTTTTTCGTGCGCAATTCCGCCGAAGGGCGGCAACCCAAAACCATGCGGGAGCGCAACGACGCCGTGGGCTTCCCGCACTTATTTTTCGCCGATAACAACGGAGCCGTTGAGCCATGCGGCGAACCATTCCTCCAAATTACCGCCGAAGGCACGCTCGAAGGAAGCAATCATATCTTCCGGCTTTGCAATTTTACACTTGTTTTCCTCAAAATAGGTTTTTAACCCCTTTTCGAAGGAGGAACCCATGACTTCCCGCAACTGATCGAACATCAGCATCCCTTTGTTGTAGGTCATAACCACGTACTCCGTTTCGGAAGGATACTCCCACACAGCGCGCTGCATGGAAGTGTCCGTTTTGCGGTCGAATGCGTTGGAAATGCTGACGTAAGTGGTGTAAGTTTTTTCGCACTTCAGCATCATCATGGGGTAACTGACGTTGTAGGACGGGTTTTTGAAGTAAAAATACGCCGTGGAAAACTCCGTCAAGCCCTCGTCCATCCATGCGTGCTTCACTTCGTTGTTGCCAACCAGCCCGTACCACCACTGATGTGCCGTTTCGTGCACAATCACTTGTTGATAAAAATCCGCATCCAGCCCACTCGTGATGTAAATTAAATTCGGATACTCCATGCCGCCGTAGCAAAAATCCGTTTCCACTACACTCAACTGCCGATACGGATACTTGGCTATCGTTTCGCCAAATGTTTTGAGGCTGTCGCATGCGGTTTTTAAACTGCGCTCCGGCTCCTTGTCGGCAAAGTAAAAATAGCGAACGGTGATGCCGTCCGTTTCGGCCGTCAGCGTTTGAAATTTGTCGGACAGTACGAAAGCAAAATCCCGCACGCAATCCGCCTTGATTTTGTAAATGACGTCCGACTCCCTTTTTTCCGTTGCCGTTACGTCCCCCGTGTGCGCAAGGACGTACTTTTCGTCCACACGGAGATTCACTTCGTAGTTTGCCATTTCGCTGCAAAACGGATCCCCGTTTGCGTAGTACGGATCCGTCAAAAAAACGTTGTTTTCCACCGCACACAGCACGGGATACCAATTTCCGCAATTTATCGTGTCCTTGCCGTAGCCGAGCCGATGGCAAACGTTTGCCAACTGCACTTCGAACGTGATTTCCGTCGTTACCGTTTCGCCCGTGTACAGTTCCTTTTTGAGCGGCACTTCCAAAACGTTAAAATCCGCACCGCCGACGACAAACGGCACCTGAGCCCCGTCCACCGTGACGGACTCCACCGTAATCGAGCCGAAACTTTTGCCGTTCGGGTACGCCTTTGCTTCCGTTTCGGCGGAAATCGGTTTGATTTGCGCCCCCTCGCGAAAGGCATTCGGGTACAAATGAAATTTTAAACAGGTAAAGGTAACGTCATAATCGTTACGGAACGTAAACGTTTCGATGGCGGACAACTTTTTTGCGCCTGCATCCACCGCGCAATCGATTTGATAGCGATTGATTTTTTTGCCGGTTTCCTCCAAATAATCGGCTGTGCCGCACCCCGCAAGGGAACAAAACAAACACCCTACGGCAAGCAGTACGAAAATGATTTTTTTCTTCATAACAAAACCCCGCATAAGACTTTAGTTTCATCTTATGCGGGGAACTTTCCATTTAAAACCCTGCGGCTAATTCAATTCGACGGAAATTAAATTGACACACCAATTTTCGTCGTCGTTCGTTTTGTCAATGAGTAGGTACGGCCCCAGCCCCATTTTGCCGGCAGGCGGCACGGGCAATCCGTCCTGACGGAACGCCAAGTACAATCCGTCCGACTTCAAAAGTGCGTCCCGCGCGTAGGCTTTTGTTTTTCCGTAAACGTTTTTTGCGACTAGCAGCGAAAAATCCTTGTCCGCCAGCCCCTTTTGATGCAAAACGTCACGGAACAACACGCAAGTGTAAGTTTGCGGCGTGGGGTCCTTCCTGTCCTTCGGCTTGCAACTTAACGTTGTGGTTTCCATTTTTTCCAAATCCGCAATTTCGATTTCCGCCAATTTCGCACCCTTTTGCGCAATGACGACAATGCCGAGTTCGTAAATGCGTTTGTTTTCGCCAAGAACAATCGAATTCCAAACGAACGCCGCCAGCAAAAAAATCCCTGCCAAAATCGCAAGAATGATGCCGATAATTTTAAACGTTTTGCTCCCTGCCATAATCCACCTTGCTTTATTTTAACATTCTTCGCGCTTCTATGCAAATTTTTTCCGAAATTTCTTGCGATTTCTTTCCGCACCGATTTTTTTCATGCCGTTTGCCGCCGATTTTTCCCCTTTTGCGGCGGTTTTACGGGAACGCTTGCCGAAACAGCGTTGTGCGTTTATAATAAAAGAAAAAACGGAGGACGCTATGCGACTGTTTTACGCTTTAAAACTGCCGAAAAAAGGCAAGGATTATGCCGAAAACATGATGCAACAACTGCATCCCTTTTTGCAGTCCGGCACGCCGACGCCTACGGAGCGACTGCATTTGACGCTGTTGTTTTTGGGCGAAACGGATGCGGCGTACTTGCTGTCGCTGAAGGAAATTTTAAAAGACATGTCCGTTGCCGAGGATCCGTTAAGTTTTCAGTCCCTCGTTGCCTTTCAAAACGGAAGTTTGATTGCCGCCGCTTTGAAAGTCAGCCCGCGCCTAAAACAACTGCAAAAAAAAATTACGGATTCCGTGCTGACTTTGGGGCTGAATGCGGAAGTCAAGCCGTTTCGCCCGCACGTGACGCTACTGCGCAATGCTTCCTACGAACTGCCTTTTTCGGAATTGAAAAAAAACGTCCTTGTGTTTAACAAGCCTTTTTACGCCGATGGCATCGGGCTGTTTTCCAGCGAACGCATTAACGGCAAACTCGTTTATCGGGAATTGTAACCTTGCCCTTTTTTACACCGTTTTTAACAAATTACTTCGAGTTTTACTCGAAGTTTTTCTTTTAAACCGTTTTTTTTCCTTGCAACAAAAAACGCCGAACCCGTGTTTTGGGTTCGGCGTAACGTTGCTGTTACATGCTTTTTCCTTACCATTCGCCGAAAAACAGTTCGACGGAAGGACGCGCCGGTGTGTTTGGCTTTTTCGCGCTAGTCATCCTTGCCGTACAGCGTGACGGGGTCGATTTCCGAAAAAATCTTTTTCCCGAACGCATTCATCGGCACGGAGTTGTCGTACACTTCCTCAATGCGGAATTCGTACACAGGGCGGCGGTGCCAGCGTGCCACGTTCGGAGCGTGGTACACGTCGTGCTGTGCATTGACGATTTTTTGAATGAGGTCCATTTCCTCGTCCTTCATGCCGCGTTTGCCGTGTAGCACCATTTTGCCGCGCACTTCAAAGGAAATGGTAGGCGGCTGATAAAACATTGCCGTTGCCTGACTGTTGTAGGAGTAGTTGACGTAACTGTGTGCCACCGTCCCTTGCCGCTCCGGCACGGAATCGTTGTAGTCCATTGCCATTTCCACCGAAAAGAAGCGATTAAAATCCATTTTTTCGGGATGCGAATAAAATTCCTCCACCATGAGGCGCAAACCCTCCTTCGAGTAGGCTTGCGCGCGGGATTTGTCGTACGTTGCAATGTGCGCTTGCATCCGTTTGAGCAATTCCGGAAGATACTCCTCCTTCGGAAGCCAACCGATGCCCTTTACGGATGCATTCAGCCCCGCAGGTCCCACGGAAATTAACGAGGGGTTGTGCGTTGTCGTACTCAAAAAAAATTCGTTCGGATCGATTTTTTCGCCCGCATAATTTTTCTTAACCATTTGCGCTCTTTTTCCGTACGACCAGTCGATAAATTTCTGTTTTTCCATACTTACCTCCGAAATTTCGATTCGTTTGCTTTTTTTATTATAAAAGTTTTTTTCGTAAAGTCAATCCCTGTTTTTTTGTAAAGTCTTTCCCATTTTTCAGGAAAGTCCTTTCGGAAACCGATGTTTTTTCGCCGACTTCGTTGCGACTTTTTTTGCCTTTCCCTCCCCTTGCCGAGCGGACGCTATTTGTCGTAGCCCCTTTTTAACGTACTACACACCGCACCGAGGTACCCCGCGCGGTTTCCCAAGCGTGCCGGCAAAATTTTTGTAACGGGCAGTTTTCCGTAGGCAAACGCAGCGCGATTCGCTTCCGTTTGCATGCGTTCGAAAAACGGCGTCAGTTGGTAACTGATGCCACCCCCTAACAAAATCGCTTGCGGACGAAACAGGTTGATAAGGTTTGTAAGCCCGCAACAAAGATTTTTTAAAAAATGATCCACCGTGCGTTTGGCGTTTTCATTCGTGTCGTACAAATCAAATGCCGTTTTGTTGGTCACGTACCCGCCGCCCAACGCACGCAACGTATCCTTTTTTAACGCTTCCGTGCCGACGTAGGCTTCCAAACAGCCGTGCGCTCCGCAACGGCATTGCCTGCCGTTTTTTTGAATGATCATGTGCCCGACTTCCAGCCCTGCCCCAAACAAAGGGCGGTAAGGTTTGCCGTTTAAAATTGCCGCGGCACCCACGCCCGTGCCGAGGGTAACCAACAAAAAATCGCGAAAATTTTTGCCTGCGCCCCATTTCCATTCCCCGAACGCGGCGGCATCCGCATCGTTTGTGACGGAACACGGCTTGCCCGTCCATTCGCGAAAATCACGCGCCACGTCCCAAACGCCGTCCGTCCGTAAATTCGGCGAAAACACCAGCTTGCCGTCCTTTACCGCACCCGCCACGGCAATCGCGGCGGATTGATACTTCCACCCGTCGAATTTTTTTAAAAACTGCCGCAACGTTTCCGCAGGGTTGTCCTTTCCCATGCGCAATCGATCTTCGTACAGCACCTCGCCCTTTTCCGTGACGATGCCCCCTTTCACGGAAGAACCGCCCATGTCGATTCCGAGATATTTTTTCATTTTTCCCCCAACTCATTTCCTTTCCGTCGTGCGTTTTATGCTACAAAAAAGGGCAAAGGCTCAGCCCCTGCCCGCAAAATCTTCCTTCAGCCAACCGATGTTTTCGTTTTTGTGCTTGCGCACGCTTTGCTCCACTTGTGCGTAATCCTTGCGTCGCATTGCGTCGAGGATTTCAAAATGTTCCTCCGCCGACTCCGCCATTTTGTCCGTTCGTTTGAGAAAAATGTTTTTCGACCAATCGCCGTCCCAAACTTCGTAAATTTGCTTTGTCAACATTTCGTTGCCTGCTTTTTCGTTAATCATGCGATGAAACTGTGCGTTGACTTCAAAAAAGCCGCGGAAATCCTCCTCTTCGGCGCATTCCTTCGCCCGATTCGCCAACACTTCCAACTGCCGAAAATCCTCCTCCGTCAGTTGCGCCGCCGCCAATCGCGCCGCATACGCTTCCAAAACGCCGCGCACTTCGATGATGGCGGACAAATTTTCAAAATGCAATTCGGTTACCGTTGCCCCTTTGTGTGGGGATACTTTTACCAATCCTTCCGATTCCAAGCGGGAAATCGCTTCCCGAATGGGGATAATCGACACCTGAAACTCCTCGGACAATTTGCTGATTACCAAATTTTCCCCCTGCCGAATGGTTCCATTTAAAATCCGTTCCTTTAACGTTTCAAACACGTATGTCGATTTTGTTTCGTAAATTTTGTTCATGTTACTCCGTCGGCAAACTCCTACTGAAAAGTTTCGCCAAACCTGCGTTTTCCCCGTGCGAATGCTTTCCACCGAAATCCCTTTTGCCGCTTTTTCGGTAAAAAAATAGTATCACAGAAAGGGCGGAAATGCAAGGATTTCCGAAACATTCCGTCCCCCGCCGTTTTCCTTTTTCAAAACCAAACCCGTTTTTTCTACCCTTACGCCTTGCCAAATTTTTTTACTTTCCCGCAAGGGTAACGCAACTCGTTTTTTTTCAACGCCTTTTTTTGCCGAGCCCGAACGCAAAAACGACCGCCGATGATTTCGCAGTCGTTTGTTTGCTTTTTCCTTGACGCTGTTTGACGTAGCGTTCCTTTGCGTTCCTCCAAAACCGACGTTCTCGATGACTCGCATTAATTCCTGCCCGTGCGTAACGTTTTTTCAAAAACCGACGTTCCTTTTTTACCTACTTCGGAACTCCGTTACATAATTTCCAACATAAGTTTGTCGGCAACAAGTGCAATAAATTCGCTGTTGGTCGGTTTTTCGTACGAACTGTAAACTTTAACGCCGTACCATGTGTTGATGTTTTCCATCCTGCCGCGGTTCCACGCCACTTCGATTGCGTGACGAATGGCTCGCTCCACCTTACTTGCGGACGTTTCGAATTTCCGTGCAATGGCCGGATACAATTGTTTTGTAACGTTGTTAATCATGGACGGCTGATCCACCGTCAGTTTTACCCCTTCCCTTAAAAACTGGTATCCTTTTAAATTGGCAGGAATCCCCACCGTTACAAACACGTTGGACAGGCGTTCGTCCAACAGTTTGGTTCCGTAGTTCGGTTGCCGTACTTCCCGCTGCGGCAATGCCTGCACGCGTTGTTCCGACTGACACAAGCCTTCCACCCGCTCCCAAAGCACCTTGCTGTCCGTCGGTTTTAACATGTAGTAATTTGCTCCGCATAACACTGCTTTTGTAATAAAGTTTTCGTGCGACAGCGACGTGTACACCAAAAATTTCGGCTTATCCGCCCGACAAGCAAACGCTTTTAACACTTCAAAGCCGTCCGCCTGTGGCAAAAGTAGTTCGCAAATCACAACATCGGGTTGAAATTTTTCAATCAGTTCCTTCCCGTCCTCCCCGTTGTGTGCAATTAGGATTTCCCCGCAATTTTCCCTTTTTTCGAACTCCGCTTTTAACAATGCCGCCCCTTTGTCGTCATTGTCCAAAAGCACCACTTTGATTTTTTGTTTCATACCCTGTTCCCCGTAATTGACCTCTCACAACGCTGATTATATCACAGGTTTTTGTATTTTTAAACCGAATTTTACAAAACATTCAACCTATTTTGCAAATTTTTGTCGAATTTGTTCTATTCCCGTTTTCCCTGAAAAAATTTTGCATTTTTTGTTTGAAAACCGCACGGCTTTTCCGCAAAAACTTTCCTTTTTCCGCGCAAAAATCGAAGGAACGCCTTTCCGCAACTTCCCCGTTTTTCACGCAAGTACTTTGTTGCAGGGGGGCATTTTGTTTTTTGGGATTTTTTGAATTTACAACCCTACTTATATTATTTTCAAAAATAAATGTATCAATATCTTGAAACCGCAGTAAATACGCTTTACCTACGAATAATGATGGTTAAATCATACTCCAAATCAAAAACAAAAACCGTTGACGTGTTGGTATGCGGCATATTTTCCCGCGTGCGGACATAAAACCCGTATTCTGTTCCCACATAAGTATATTCCCCTCGGTGAAGGAACAGTTCGCGCGGAATGATTTGCACGATAGGGTTATCTTGCATTAAATTGTTTTTATACGTATCATAAACTTTACCTTTATATTCTACAATTTCTCCTTGAATATTACTTGTCACGACGGATTTCAAAGTATTGTCATTTGCATAATCATCATATATCCCTTGCGTAATGACGATGGGCGTATTGATTTCCTCTAATGTCAAAGCTTTTGCATTGGGAATGCTTAACCCCATAAAGGAGAATACCGCAATACACAAGAATACGAGTATTCCTATTTTCTTTTTCATAAGTCCCCCCTCCTAATAACTATCTCTTCTTATTGAATAATAATTGTTGCATTAGTCCGAAAAAATTGGAATTCTGTATTTTCAAATTTATCTTCCGCATCGAAACTCTGAAAAAAGTAATGTATCGAATATCTTCCTTTTTTGACCGGATAATTCGCAATTTGCTTCTGTCCTGCGGTCATATCATAAATAATGATATGCACGCAGTCTTTTAAATCCAGCTCCTTTCCGGTGCGCTGATCGACCACTTTAAAGTCCGGTGCGTGAGGGCGCCCGTCATACGTGTAAGTAAAAATTCCGGAATCCATCTCATGATCAGTTGTACTATCATAGGTAATCCCCAAATAATCATCAAACACAACGATTTTTGCATTTATCAGTTTCGGCCCTTTCGGAAGTACTGCTACAAGGACGATTACCGTAACGCATATGGCAAGGATCGCCGCCGAAACACTGCAAATTATAATGAGGTTCCTTTTTTTTGTGTCCATATTCCATCCCCCTTTGGACGATAATAAAAAAGCCCCGAAATCGCTTTCGGAATTTCATTTTTTTGTAAAAATTAAAATTACTTTTGTAGGTGCTACCTTTTGCCTTTACTATAGCATATTCCGTAACACATTTCAACAAGACGCGGAACAAATTTCAATAAAAATCCCCCGAAACGATTCGGGGGAAAGCACACAAAATAACGGAGCAATTTTTCTTGAACATATCTACTGAGGTTTTTTCAAAAACCGCCTTTTTGTAAGCCCTCCAAACTTTTTTTCGACAAAAACCACTGCAAGGCTTTTTCGCTCCCCCGTTTTTCACGCAAGTACTTTGTTGCAGGGGGGCATTTTGTTTTTTGGGATTTTTCCCTTTTTGTCGAAAAAAAAGAAAACCGATTCCCTAACCAAGGAAATCGGTTTGTTTCTTTTTGTTTTACGTAATTGCGTTTCGGTTCGGTTTTTCCGTCGGAAAGCGTTTTTCGAAAAATTGTTCCTGCGGAAACGCCTTTTTAAAGCAAACGCACTGCTTTTTAAAAGTTAAATCCCCAAAAAGCGTTTTTCGCAATTATTTTGCGATTTTGTCCTTTCCGTAAAAGAACAGTGCCACCGTCCCCGGGCCGGAATGCGCACCGATGACAGGCCCCAATGAGTGGATAATTTGTGTTTTTAAGCCCATCTTTTTTTCCACAAGGTCCGCAACGTACTGCGCTTCCTCCGGACAATCCCCATGCGAAATAAACACGTCCGTTTCCTGCGGAACGTACTTTTCCTCCATCCATTCCACCAAACGTTGCAGGGATTTTTTGCGCGTCATTACCTTTTGAATCGGAATTAAGCGACCTTGCGGATCCACGTGCAAAACGGGTTTGATTTTTAGCATCGTACCCAAAATTGCCGCCGTGCGGGATACGCGCCCGCCGCGATAAAGGAAATTCAGGTCATCCACCACAAAGAAATGGCAAATGTGATCCCTTAATTCTGCCGTGTACGCTGCCAACTCCTCCAGCGAGGCTCCTTGCTCCGCCTTTTTGTTGACCAAATGCACCAAAAGCCCTTCGCCCAAGGATGCCCCGCGCGAATCCACCACGACGACTTTATGTTCGCCGCCTTCGGCATTCAATTCCTCCGCCGCAAGTGCAAAGTTGTGAGCGGTGCCGCTTAACGCACCGGAAAACGCAACGTGCAGCACGTCCCCCTCCTGCAACAGTGCCGAAAAGTGCTCCTTTGCTTCCGCCGGCGTTACTTGCGCGGTTTGCGTTTTGCCGCCTTCGCGCATGCGTTCAAAAAAGGCATGCCCGTCCAGTTCCCTGCCCGTTTTACCGCCGAAATCCTCGCCGTCCAACGTGTAGAGCATGTTTACCACGCGTATTCCGTTTTTTTCGATATATTCCCGCGGCAAATCGCAGGTCGTTTCCGTCGATATGATTACTTTTTTCATAACTAGTCTCCAAGTCTAAATAATCTATTTTCTTATATCATATTCAAAAATAAAATTTTGTCAATAGTCTACGAAAAAAAAGCGGCAAACTTTTTGGGGTTGCCGCCGGAAAAATTTTCCTTTTTTGTCGAATTAAAATTTGACGTTCGGTACGACGATGCTGCTTTTGTCCACCGTGCAAGCACTATCCTCAATTTCGCCTTTCAACAGTTTTTCGTAAGCGTACATATCGAAATAGCCGTTTCCGCTGAGGTTGAACAAAATGATGCGTTCCTCGCCCTTTTCCTTGGCGTCCAACGCCTCGTCGATTGCCGCTTTTACCGCGTGCGTGGATTCCGGTGCCGGAATGATGCCTTCCGCACGGGCAAAAAACAATCCTGCGTTCAGCGTATCCAATTGCCCGTAGGCTTTGGCTTCGATCAGTTTGTCGTCGTAAAGTTTGCTGACAATCGGGCTGACGCCGTGGAAGCGCAATCCGCCCGCATGTACGCCGCTCGGCACGAAACCGCTTCCCAGCGTGTACATTTTGGACAAAGGCCCCATTTTGCCCACGTCGCTGTAGTCGTAGGCGTAAATGCCTTGCGTCAACGACGGGCATGCAGCGGATTCCACCGCGACTGCACGCAGGTTCGGTTTGGTTCCGTCCAACTTATCCTTCAAAAACGGAAACGCCACGCCGCCGAAGTTGCTGCCGCCGCCGACACAACCGATGACGACATCCGGATACAATCCGATTTTTTCGAACTGTGCTTTTGCTTCCATGCCGATAATGGTTTGATGCATCAACACGTGATTCATTACGCTACCCAAAGCGTAATTGCTGTCCGCCCGTTGTGCCGCATCCTCCACCGCTTCGCTGATTGCCATGCCAAGGCTGCCGGACGTGTTCGGAAACTCCTTACGCAGCCGTCTGCCGCACTCCGTTTTGTCCGTCGGGCTCGGGTTCACTTCCGCGCCGAAACTTTGCATAAACGTGCGGCGTTGCGGTTTTTGCTCGTAACTGCACTTCACCATGTACACCTGACATTCCATGCCGAAATGTTGGCAAGCCATGCTCAGTGCCGTGCCCCATTGCCCTGCACCCGTTTCCGTCGTCAAACGGCGAACGCCTGCAATTTTGTTGTAATAAGCCTGCGGAACGGCGGAATTCAGTTTGTGACTGCCCGTTGCGTTGCCGCCCTCGTATTTGTAGTAAATTTTGGCAGGGGTGCCCAAACGACGTTCCATCCCCAACGCACGATGCAACGGCGTTGCACGGTACGTCCGATAAATGTCCAGCACTTCCTCCGGAATGTCGATGTACCGCTCGGTGGAAAACTCCTGCTCGATGATGCCTTCCGGAAAAATTGCGGACAATTCCTCCTTCGTCACCGGCTGAAACGTTTTGCTGCTTAAATGCGGCGGAACTTCCATATCCGCCGCAATGTTGTACCATTGCGTCGGAAGCTCCCCTTCCTCCAAAATAATTTTTCTTGCGTCCTTGTTGCTACTCATCTCATCTCGTCTCCTTTTGTGATACTAAAAAGAAAATGCGGACAGCATAAACGCCGTCCGCAAAAAAAATACGTTCGCACTTCGTCTATACTCGTCTCTACTCATCTCTTCTCTAACCGTATTGTAACGCAATCGGTTTTGTTTGTAAATCGTTTGAACAAAGTTTTTTTGCTTTTGTGAATTATCTTTTTTCCCTCTGTTTTTTCCCTTTCCGTCCTTGTTTTTTGTTTTGTTGCTGCGTTTCGTTGTTTCGTTTCGTTGTTGCGTTTTTTCCTTTTGCCTACTTACGCCCTTTTCTTTTTCCCTGTTTCCTCTTTTTGTTTTGTTTCCGTTTTTTCTTTCCTTGTTTGCCGTTTTTTCCTATCTCCCTCTTTCTTCCTTTCTTTTACGTTCCTCTCCCCTTCCTCTGTTTGTTTTCTTCCGGTTTCCTTACAAACAAAAAAATCCGAAGAATCTTCGGATTTTTGCCTTTTTTGCTTTTTTGTTCGTTGTCCTTACCTGCAAGCGCGCATGCAACGTTCCACGTCCTTTACAAACTCGTCGATTTGTTCCTTTTTGCTGTCGAACGCCGTCATTAAGCGATATTCGTGAATGTACTCGTCCCATTCGGAAAAATAATAGTCCTTTAACAGTTTTTCGGCAACTTCCGGCGGGAACACCGCAAACACCACGTTGGTTTGCACTTTTTGCGTAATTTCCACGCCGATTTCCGCCAACTTTTCGCCCAAGTATTTTGCGGCTTCGTTGGCAACGCGTGCGTTTTTTAAATACGTTTTGTTTTCCAGTAGTGCCGTAAATTGACAGGACGCAAAGCGGGATTTTGACAGCAACTGCAAGTACTCTTTTTGCATGTAGCGGAATCCTTCCGCCAAATCCGTGCGCAAAAACACCAGCATTTCACCGAACATTGCGCCGATTTTCGTGCCGCCGAAGGAAAACACGTCCACTCCCGTGTCCTCAATCATTTCCTTCATGCTGAGCCCCAAAGCTTGCAATGCGTTTGGCAAACGCGCACCGTCCACGTACACGGTCATGTCGACGCTATGCGCAAAATCGCAAATCGCCTTGAGTTCGGCTTGCGTGTAAAGCGTGCCTTTTTCCGTCGGTTGCGTGAGGCAAACGACTTTCGGCTGCGCCCTGTGCCGATCCCCCGCATAGTGAAAATACGCCTTTTTTAACCCCTCCAACGGAAGTTTGTCGTCCGGCGTGGGGACGGGAAACACTTTGTGCCCGCTACACTCGATTGCACCGCACTCCGAAACACAAATGTGTGCGTTTTGCGTGGCGATAATCGCGCCGTACTTCGGAAGCATGGCGTTTAGCGCAACCACGTTAACGCCCGTGCCGTTGATGAGAACGTAGCTTTCCACCGGTTTTGTGAATTCTGCCTGCATTTTTGCTCGTGCTTCGACGGTGGCTTCGTCATCGAAATACGCTTTGTCGTGCCGCAAATTGGCTTTTTGAAGCGCATCCATAACCTCAACGCACACGCCGGAGAGATTGTCGCTGTAAAAATCCTTCATAGTTCCTCCGTCCGTTGTTTCTTTTTTCGTCAAGCGTCCGTCCCTGCCCGAATTTTTCCGCTTTTTTCGCGGCTCGGCACAAGGCTTAAGCCGCTGTTACAGTAATTCGATGTGATACTTGTGGCATTCCTCCACCATGTCGTCCGGCCAAACGGATGCCTGCACTTCCCCGATATGCATGCAACCGAGTAACAGCATGCAAAGGCGGGATTGTCCGATGCCGCCGCCAATGGTGAGCGGAAGCGCATTGTTTGCAATCATTTGATGGAACGGGAAGCGCAACCGATCCGTAGCGTGAGCGATTTCCAACTGTTTTAGCAACGATTCCGCATTGACGCGAATGCCCATGGAGGAAATTTCAAACGCGCTGTCCAGCACTTCGTTGTACAGCAAAATGTCCCCGTTGAGTTCCCAATCGTCGTAATCGGGTGCTCGGCCGTCGTGCCGCTGACCGCTTTTGAGTTTTCCGCCGATTTTTTGCACAAACACGCTTTTGTGTTCCTTTGTGATGACGTACTCGCGTTCCTTCGGCGTTAAGGTCGGATAGAGATCCTCCAATTCCTGACTGGTGACGAAGTACACGTCCCGACTTAATTCCGTTTTTACCAGCGGAAATTCCTTTTTCAATTCGTCCAACGTGTCCGCCGCACATTTTACGATTTTACGCACCGTGTTTTTCAACGTTTCCTCCGTGCGTTCCTCCGGCGACAAAATTTTTTCCCAATCCCACTGATCCACGTAAACCGAGTGCGTGTTGTCCACGTCGTCGTCGCGACGAATGGCATTCATGTCCGTGTAAATGCCTTCCCCCGCGTGAAACCCGTAGCGGTACAACGCCATACGTTTCCATTTTGCCAAGGATTGCACGATTTCCACCGTGGTATCCTTAATGTTTAAAAGGTCGAAAGTCACGCTCCGTTCCACGCCGTTTAACGTGTCGTTCAGTCCGCTTTGCGTGTTGACGAACAGCGGCGCGCTAATTCGCTCCAAATTCAGTTCCTTCGCAAATTTTCGTTCGAACGTATCCTTAATCCATTTAATTGCTTTTTCCATTTGCCGGACGTCGTAAACCGGCGAGTATCCTTCCTTGACTTTCAGCATAGTTCCCTCTGGTGATTTTTTCGTATATCTTACCACATCGTTGCGGTTGTGGCAAACAAAATATATGATATATTCCATTCTTTTTTTTTGTTTTTTAAAAAAATCTTTAAAAACCTTTTGTTTCTCCTTGTTTTCCTGATTTGCTCCTTTTGTTTTTCTGTTTTTCCTTTCCTTTGTCTCCCGTTTTTCCCTTTTGTTTTCGTTTTTTCTTTTGTTCCCCCGATTTGTCCCTTTCTTTTTTCTTTTTCCCCTTTTGTTTTTCTTTTCTTTGCTTCCCGAATTGTTTCCTTGTCCCGCTTTTCCTTTCCCTTTTCGGAGGGGACTTACTTACTAAAACCTTTTTTCTCCTTAATTTCCTGTTCCCCTTTTCGTGAAACGGCAGGGAAAGCATTCCTACCGACACAAAAACCCGACTACAAATTTTGTAGTCGGGTAATTTTCCTTTTTTGTCGAAAACGCCGAAGTACTACGCCGCCCCGAACGTTTTTACGCCGCAAACCGACACGGCATTACAAATCCTTTAACACTTCCGCCTTTTTTTGTTGCAGTTCCTCGGCCGACAACGAGTCCTTTGCCTCGATTAAGGCAAGGATTTCCTTTTGCTTTTTCTCCCCCACGCGATAGCGCAAGGAAAGTGCAATGCCGACACTCATCACTACGATCGGAGCCGCTGCCATAACGATTTTAATCGCCCACTGTGCTCTTTCCGGTTGCGTCGTCGGAATTATCCCTGCGGAAAGGTCCTTCGACACAAACCCGAACGCCGCAATTACCGCCATAATCAGGAACATCCCCACCGCCTGCGCCACTTTGTTGATAAAGTGCTGCAAACCGGTAAACGCCCCCTCCGTCCGTTCGCCGAAAAACAACTGTCCGGCATCCGCCACGTCGCCAAACATAGTGTGCGGCACCAAATTCGGGCCGCAAATGCCGAAGCCCATGCACACCGCCAACAAATAAATGCACCAATCCGGCGTGCCGTTGCCGACGAACAAAATGCAAAGTGCCGCCGCCATCCACAAAATCGCCCCAAACCGATAAGCAAAGGTTTTGCCCTTTTTTTTCATCAACCATTGGTAAAACGGCAGTGCGAAAATTTGCGTTACCAGCATGACGCCTGCCGCCAACGTACCCAGCATGCTGTTTTTGCCTGCCGCGGTAACGTCCGCCTTTACCACGAAATCAATCAGGAAAAAGAAGAGTCCGCTCATCACCGCAAAGGTGAAACTAACGCACATGTGCATTACCAAATACTGCCGATAGGTTTTCATTTTGAGCGGTTTTACAAAATCTTTCACGGTCACTTTCGCTTTTTGCGGCGGCGTGTGAATTTCCTCTTTGGCAAACAATGCGGTAAACAGCAAAGGAATGGCAAAAATTAAGCCGAAAATCAGGCTCATCGTAACGTAACTTTGCGGATTTTCCGGCTTGGCAATCATGCCGGGCACCGCTACGCACAAAATGGACGAAAAAATCGAAAAGCCCAAGCGAATCGTGTTGCATTTGGTGCGCTCCGCATAGTCCGGCGTAATTTCGCTGGACAACGAATAGTACGGAATCATAATCATCGTTTGCACCGTGCTAAACAGCATGTAGCACACAAGCACCGCCAAAAACCGCACCGCTTCGCTTTGAAAATTCCACGGAAAAAACATAAGCACCAGCGCAACGACTACGAGCGGCGCGCCAATCAAAATATAAATGCGCCGTTTGCCGAAGCGGCGGTTGCTTGTGCGGTCGGAAATTTGCCCCATCAGCGGATCGCTGACGGCATCCCACGCGCGGGCGATAAACATCAAAACCCCTGCTAAGTACCCGTTTAGCCCCACCACCAGTGCGGCATACGCCGGATAGAGAAAATTAATTAGGTTAAAACTGCCCCCGCCGAAAATATCGCCCAAAGCGAATGCAATTTTTGTTTTCGTCGGAACTTTTTTACCCGACTCTGTTGGATGCCCCATGTCCGTTCCCCCTTTTGTTTAGTATACCATAAAACGTGGAAAGCACAACTCCTATGCTGTCCTTTTCGGCAGTTTCCCCTCCTTTCCCGAGGTAAAACCCTTGCGTTGATTTTTTTGTTTCGTTTTTTTGCTCCTTTTTTGTTCCCTTACCTCCTTTTTTTTCTAGGGTTTTCTCCTTTTTCCCTTTTTTGATTGCTTCTTAATTGCTTGTTTTCGCTTTTTTGCTTTCTTGATTTCTTGCTATTTTCCTATTGCTTTTTTTGATTGCTTTTTATCGTTTTTTTTGATTCTTTTGATTCCTTTTGGATTCCTTTTTATTTTTTAATTGCTTTTTGTTTTTTTGCTTTAATTTCCTTTTTTCTTTCTTTTCGCCTTGCTTTTTTCTGCCTTTTCCGTCCTTTCCGTGCCTCTTTTTATTGCTTTTCAACCATCCGAAAGCCGTGCCTTTTCGGGCTTTTTTACCTTTCCTTTTTTCGCCGAAGGAGGGAACTTAAAAACCGCACCGCACTTGCCGCAATGCCGTACACCAAAAACACGTAATACGTAAAAAATCGCCACAGTAGCACAATCCAACACAACACGTTGCTTTGCAGGCGAATTCCGCTGAAAAAAAACGAAAAAACCGTTTCCGCGTACCCCGTGCCGCCGGGAAGCGGAAAACAAGCGGAGGAATAAAGCAAAAAGCAATTTAGCGTAACGGTGTCGAGCCACAGGGCACCGCTACAATTCACCCCGCCGAGCGACACGAACAGGCAGTAAGGCACGCTAAACAAAGCCAACGTCCCGACCACACTCCAACCAACGGCAACAAGGAGTTTTTCCTTTTGTTTTGCCATCCAGCGCACGGCGGACTTGTAGTTAAAAATGCCCTTTTGCACCCGTGTGCGCAAAGTTCCATTTTTTGACCATCGCAATTTTTCCGCCGCTTTTACCAACCATTCCGCAATCGTTTCGATGAGATGCGGCGCAACCGTCAGTAGCACCAATGCCAAAGGCCCCAGCGCATTGAGGCACAACCCCACGCCGGCGGCAACGGTAAAAACGGTTTTTACCGAGGGTTCCGCATAAATTAGCGCATGCGGATTGCCGAGCATCAGGCACCCCGCCACAAAAATGCCCGTAAACGATTGAATCAAATAGGAAAGCGTCGGTGCCGCCGTTGCCGCCCCCAAAGGCTCCGTTTGGGACAACACCACCATTTGCGCCGGTTGTCCGCCTAGGGCAAGCGGCGTAATTCCGTCGTAAAACTTACCGGTAAGGACGGCACGCAGGGCAACGCGAAACCTTGCCGCTACGCCCGTGGCACGCAAAAAAACTTGTAACTTTTTTACGTCGCACAACACCGAAACGCAAGTGCAAAAAAGCGCAGCCGTAAGCCACGCTTTGTCGGCACGCCGCAACGTTTGCCAAAAGGCGGCACGATCCCCACGTTCCGGCGTTTCCGCCAAGCGCACCGCCACAAACACGCCAACCGCAACCAAAAGCACCAAAAACAAAACATTCCGCCATTTTTTTCGGCGTTCGAATTTTTCCATACTCTCTTTTTTATAGTATGACGCCTACGCTACTTTTTTACGCATTTTCCCAAATCTCCCCAAAATGCCAAAAACAACCCGTATTTTCGCGTTCTCCGTTTACAATCACGGCGGATTTTGCTATAATTGTTTGTAACGGAGGTATTTGCCATGAAGCAACTACTGTTATCTTTCGATGCAACCGGCGCATTGCCGTGGCCGTATTTACTCGGCGGAGTTTTTCTTGTCGTTGTTTTGTTGATTGTGTTGGAAAACGTCCTGCGTAAAAAACGGAAAACAAAAAAAGAGAGGGAAGAGGAAGCAAAGAAATTTGTCGCACCCGAACCGCCGGTACGCTATGCCACAGGGGCTCCGGTGCAATCGGACGGGAGCGTAAACGCAACCTTTTTGCCGGATGACGTTGTTCTCAGTAAAAACGTCACCTACACTGCCGGCAAGGATTTTAAGCCGGGGAAATACACGTTACTTTCGGTGACGGATCTCGATGCATTCAATCTGCGCTTAAACGGGTTTGTCGGCGAGTACAAGCACAACAGCGACGTGATTCTTGCGCCGGGTGACACGATTTGCGCCGTTTCGCACACGGTGATTTTGCGATAACATGGTGCACATCGGCAACGATTGGGACGAATTGTTAAAAGAGGAGTTCCAAAAAGACTATTATTTGAAATTGCGCGCGTTTTTAAAAAGCGAATACTTAAACCACACGGTTTATCCGGATGCGCACGACATTTTTAACGCACTGAAAGCCACCCCGTACGAAAACGTGAAAGTCGTCCTACTGGGACAGGACCCTTACCACAACCCGGGGCAGGCGCACGGCATGTGCTTTTCCGTAAAGGAAGGCGTGGAGCCGCCACCGAGCTTAAAAAACATTTTTAAGGAAATCCGCAGCGAATTGGGCATTACGTTCGACGAATCGTACGGATACTTGCAAAAATGGGCGAATCAGGGGGTTTTGCTCCTAAACACTGTGCTTACGGTACGCGAAAACCAAGCAAATTCCCACAAAGGCAAAGGATGGGAAACATTGACGGATCGCATCATTTCGCTGGTAAACGCCAAAACCACCCCTGTAGTGTTTTTGCTTTGGGGCGCAAACGCACGCAGTAAAAAAGCACTGATTACCAATCCGAATCATTTGATTTTGGAATGTGCGCACCCTAGTCCCCTATCCGCTTACAACGGTTTTTTCGGGTGCGGCCATTTTTTAAAAACCAACGAGTTTTTGCAAACGTTTACCACCCCCATTGATTGGAGTTTAAAGTAATCGAATTCGGGCGGAGCAACCGGCTCCGCCCGAATCTTCCACCATATTACCGCTCAACTTTTTCTATTACGTGCTACTTTACTTCTTCCTCCCCCTAATTATACTCAAACCCCCTTCGAAAATCTTAAGAATCAAACAAAAAAGCACTTGCTATTATTCCCGACTTCGAATATAATATAAAAAAGTTGTTTTGAGGTGATATTATGTTAAGTTTTATCTCTGCTAAAGAAGCCGCCGAAAAATGGAATATTTCTCAAAGACGGGTTTCCTTATTATGTAGCGAAAATCGAATTGATGGAGCAATGATGGTAGGGAATATGTGGATTATTCCGGCGACTGCCGAAAAGCCGATTGATAAAAGAACTGTGCGTTACGAAAAGTCAAAAGTCGTTACTCTTAAACCCTTTGTAAAATGGGTCGGAGGGAAAGGCCAACTTATCGAACAAATCGAAAAAATGCTTCCGTCAGACGGGGAAAAAGCTCCCAAAAAATATGCCGAGCCTATGGTTGGCGGTGGGGCATTGTTTTTTAGCGTACTTTCCAAATACGATTTTGAAGAATTGTATATCAGCGATATAAATGCCGAACTTATAAATGCATATCAAGCCGTAAAAAACGACGTGGATAATCTGATTGCAAAACTTAACGAAATGCAAATGCTGTTTTTGCCTATGGATGAAAACGGCAGAAAATATTTCTACTATACCGTTCGTGAAAGATTCAATTCAACGACATTAACCGAAGAAACTGCAACTGAAAAGGCGGCACAGTTTATTTTCCTGAATAAAACTTGCTTTAACGGGCTTTATCGCGTAAACAGAAAAGGACAATTTAACGTTCCTATGGGTGCGTATAAAAACCCGACTATTTGCGACGATGA
>CAKPPA010000001.1 GCA_934177025.1 uncultured Clostridia bacterium | reverse complement strand
AACAAGGATACATTACAATCGCTATCGCCCGCCGTAGCGGGAGAAAACTTTGGGAGTAAATGCGAAGCAAAGGTTTTTTAAAAAAAATTCGAAAAAAAGAGACAAAAAGAAAGAAAAAAAGAGAAAAAAGAAAAAGTGTTTTTTTGGAGAAAAAGACAAAAAAAGAAAAGAGAAAGAGAAAATACTTTTAAAAAGGAACGAAAAAAAAGGTAAAATTTTCTTTTTCAAAGGAACGGAAAAAAAGGCAAAATTCTCTTTTTGAAAGGAGCAAAAAAAGAGAAAAAACTTTTCGAAAAAAAGGAGGCGAAAGCGTCGGCAAAAGAAAAAATTTCGTCGTAGGAAAGAAAAACGAATTTCGACATTTTTTTCAAAAAAAAGGTTTTAAAGGAAAATAGGGCATTTTAAACGCCCGAAACGCAAACAAGCAAAAAAATAATGGCGGAAACACTTTAAAAAATCCGAAAAATATGCTATACTTAACGTAATACATCGGGTCAAACGCAAAAAGGAGAAGAATATGCCGAAAGACGAAAAAAAGAACGGTTATACGGAAGAGCAAATTCAGGTTTTGGAAGGGCTGGAACCCGTTCGGAAACGTCCGGGGATGTATATCGGTTCCACGGACATTAAAGGGTTACATCACCTTGCGGTGGAAGTGGTGGACAATTCCATCGACGAAGCCCTTGCGGGGTACTGTACGGACATCGACGTCATTTTGAACGACGACGGGTCGCTTACGGTCAACGACAACGGGCGCGGCATTCCTACAGGCATCCACAAAACGGAAAAAGTGTCCGCCGTGGAAGTGGTTTTGACAAAACTGCATGCGGGCGGTAAATTCGGCGGAAGCGGCTACAAAATTTCCGGCGGATTGCACGGCGTGGGTTTGTCCTGCGTGAATGCGCTGAGCGAATGGCTGGTGGTGGAAGTGTTCCAAAACGGCAACCATTACTATCAAAAATATCATCGCGGCGTGCCGGACGATCGGTTGAAAGTCATCGGACCGACCGACCGCACGGGAACGAAAGTTACGTTTTTGCCGGATGCGGAAATTTTTGAAACAACGGTGTTCGAGTACGATCGCTTAAAACTCCGCTTACGCGAAGTGGCGTACCTCAACAAAGGCATCGTCATTCATTTGGAGGATCAACGGGACAACCCGAAAAAGGAAACGTTTTGTTACACGGGCGGCGTAGCGGAATTTGTGGAAAACTTAAACCGCACGAAGGAAACGCTGTTTGAAAAGCCGGTGTACATCGACAAATCCGTCAAGGAAGGGGAAGTGGAAATTGCCATTCAATTCAACGACGGGTACAACGAAGTGATTTACGCTTACGCCAACAACATCAACACCGAGGAAGGCGGAGCGCACCTTGACGGATTTAAAAACGCTTTAACGAAAGCCGTCAACGATTACGCACACAAAGCAAATTTAATGAAAGAGGAAGAAAAACTTTCCGGCGACGACATTCGCGAGGGCATGACGGCGGTCATCAGCGTAAAACTGACGGAACCGCAGTTCGAAGGGCAAACGAAAACGAAACTCGGCAACAGCGAAATGCGCACGGCCGTGTCCCGCGTTGTGAACGAGGAGTTAGGCACGTATTTTGAGGAAAACCCGAAAGAAGCTAAGGAACTTGTGCTTAAGTGCATTACCGCACAGCGCGCAAGGGAAGCGGCACGAAACGCCCGCGAACTGACGCGGCGTAAAGGCGTGCTGGAAACAACGACGCTCCCGGGAAAATTGTCGGACTGCACGGACAAGGACCCGAAATATTGCGAAATTTACCTCGTCGAGGGGGATTCCGCAGGCGGCACCGCAAAACAAGGCAGGGATCGGCGGTTTCAGGCAATTTTGCCGCTTAGGGGCAAAATTTTGAACGTGGAAAAAGCACGGCTGGGCAAAATTTTGGAAAACGAGGAAATCAAAGCCATGATTACGGCGTTCGGTTGCGGCATTTCCGACGAGTTTGACGAAAGCAAACTGCGTTACGACCGCATTATTTGCATGACCGATGCCGACGTGGACGGCAGCCACATTCGCATTTTGATGCTGACGTTCTTTTTCCGGTTTATGCGGCCGCTCATTGAAAAAGGACACGTTTACATTGCGCAACCGCCGCTGTACAAAATTACCAAAAACAAGCAGGAGTACTACGCGTTTAGCGATGCCGAACGGGACGAAGTGCTAAACAACTTGGGGCGCAAAGGCACGGACGTGTCGCGTTACAAGGGGTTAGGCGAAATGAATGCGGAACAGTTGTGGATGACCACGATGAATCCGGAAACGCGCACGATGCTGAAAGTAACGATGGAGGACGCCATGGAAGCGGACGAAATTTTTACCGTGTTAATGGGCGAAAAACCGGAACTCAGGCGCGAGTTTATCGTAAATAACGCAAAACTCGTGGCAGAATTGGATGTGTAGAGGGAATTATGGGTAAAAAAGTAAGCGAAAAAGACGAAATTGCATATATCGAGGCGTTACAAAAATCCAAAATCGAAACGGTAAAAGTCGAGGAGGAAATGAAGCGTTCCTTCATTGCCTACGCCATGGCAGTCAACGTTTCCCGCGCGATTCCGGACGTGCGCGACGGGTTAAAACCCGTGCATCGGCGCATTTTGTACTCGATGGGGGAATTGAATTTAACCAACGACAAGCCGTTCCGTAAAAGCGCGCGTATCGTTGGGGATGTCCTCGGAAAGTACCATCCGCACGGCGACTCCGCCGTGTACGACGCATTGGTGCGTTTGGCGCAGGACTTTTCCATTCGTTGCCCGCTGGTGGAAGGGCAAGGAAACTTCGGGTCGGTGGACGGCGATCCTCCTGCCGCACAACGTTACACGGAAGCGCGGCTGTCGAAAATCGCAAGCGAACTGTTAAGGGATATCGACAAGGAAACGGTGGACTTTTACCCGAACTTTGACGATACGCTACTGCAACCGACGGTGTTGCCGAGCCGTTTTCCGAACTTGCTCGTCAACGGTGCGGACGGAATTGCCGTCGGCATGGCAACAAACATTCCGCCGCACAACCTCGGCGAAGTGATTGACGCCGTCATTGCCACCATGGAAAACCCCGAAATTACGCTGGAGGAGTTGATGAACGTGATGCCTGCGCCGGACTATCCGACGGGGGGCATTATTATGGGACGTGCCGCCATTAAATACGCCTACAAAACGGGGCGGGGCGGCGTGGTGCTGCGTGCCAAAACGGACATTGAGGAGTTTAACAACGGACGGCAACGCATTGTCGTAACGGAATTGCCGTATCAGGTGAACAAGGCGCGGTTGATTAGCACCATTGCGGACTTGGTAAAGGACAAACGCATCGAAGGCATTTCGGACATTAAGGAGGAAAGCGACCGGAACGGCATGCGCATTGTCATTGACGTCAAAAAGGACGCAAATGCGCAAGTTGTGCTGAACATGTTGTTTAAACACACGCAACTGCAAGTTTCCAACGGCATTACCCTCCTTGCGTTGGCGGACGGCGAACCGCGCATTATGGGGCTGCGCGAAATCATCGGGCATTACATTCGCTATCAGCAGGACGTCATTTTGCGCCGCACCAAGTACGACCTTCACAAAGCGGAGGAAAAGTGCCACATTGTGGAAGGGTTGGTGATTGCGGAAAACAACATCGACGAAGTGGTAAACATCATCAAAACTTCCAAGGATCGCAGCGTCGCAAGCGAACGCTTAATGGAAACTTTCCGTTTGAGCGAAAAACAGGCGGCGGCAATCCTCGATATGAAACTTGCGCGCTTGACGAGCCTCGAAGTGGAAAGCCTCAAGCAGGAATTGGATCAATTGCGCAAAACAATTGAAGAATTAAAATCCATCATTCGTTCGCCGGAAAAAGTGGACGAAATCATTAAAACCGAAATGTTGGAAATTAAGGACAAGTACAACACGCCGCGCCGAACGGAAATTTCCTACGATTATGCGGATATCGAAATCGGGGACTTAATCGAACGCGAGGACGTGATTATTTCCATGACGCATTTCGGGTACGTGAAACGCTTGCCGGTGACGGAGTACAAAACGCAACGTCGCGGAGGCAAGGGAGTCAACGCACACAAAACGCGGGAAGAGGACTTTGTGGAAAACATGTTCCTTTCCAACACGCACGACGACCTGCTGTTTTTTACGAATTTCGGCAAAGTGTACAGCATTAAAGGCTACGAAGTGCCGGAAGCGCAACGCAACGCCAAAGGGCGCGCCATCATCAACTTGTTGCAATTAAGTGCCGAGGAAAAAGTTACGGCAGTGATTCCGTTAAAGGAAGGCACGCACGGAAATCTGTTTTTGGCAACGAAGCACGGGCTTGTGAAAAAAACGCCGCTCAAGGAATTTGAATCCATTCGCAAAGTGGGCAAAATCGCCATTACGCTTTTGGAAGGCGACGAACTCATCGGCGTGCAGTTCACCAGCGGACACGACGAAATTTTGATTGCAAGCAGTTCCGGCAAATGTATTCGGTTTTCGGAGGAGGAAGTTCGCCCGATGGGACGCGAAGCGCAGGGCGTACGAAGCATGAAATTGGACGAAGGCGAATGCATTGTGGATATGACGGTGCCGCAACACGGATACGAAATTTTGACGGTCAGCGAAAACGGCTACGGCAAACGCAGCGATTTGAGCGACTACCGGTTGCAGTCGCGTGCGGGCAAAGGCATTAAAGCGGGTGTGTTCAATCAAAAAACGGGCAAACTCGTCAATTTGAAGCAGGTTTCCGAAAACGACGACGTCATGCTGATTGCGGACAACGGCATGGTGATTCGCGTGCGGGCAAAGGATATTTCCAAAATCGGCCGCGATACCATGGGCGTTAGGGTTATGAAGTTTAAGGACGAAACCGCCAAAGTCGTTTGCGTGGCAAACACGCCTGCCGGTGCGGACGAATTGGACGAAGGCGAGGAAGAATAACAGCGTACGTTCCGTACGAGAAAAAATTTTTGCAACAAAAAACCCCTCTCCGAAAAAGTCGGAGAGGGGTGTTGTTTTTTAAGGTTTTTAAGGAGTGTAGCCTGAGACTACTTTTTCCGATTGAATTTTTAAAGGTTGCACCCAAAGATTACTTTTTTTGCGTTTTTAGGGATTTTTCCAAAGACTACTTTTTTCGATTGTTTTTTAGGGTTATCCCTTATGGTTGCTCCTTATGACTACTTTTTTGCGTTTTTAGGTGCTTCCTTTTTTGGATTCGTTTTTCACAAAAGCATGGAACGTTGCTTCCCCGTCGGTTCGGGCAAAAACGCGGTAAAAATTACACGTTAAAGCGGAACAGCACCACGTCGCCGTCCTTCATGACGTACTCCTTGCCTTCGCTACGCACTTTGCCTTTTTCCTTGGCTGCGTGGAAGGAGCCGCATTCGAGCAAGGTTTCGTAAGGGACGATTTCCGCACGAATAAAGCCTTTTTCGAAGTCGCTGTGAATTTTTCCCGCGGCTTGCGGGGCTTTGGTGCCTTCCTTCACCGTCCATGCGCGCGTTTCCTTTTCGCCCGCCGTCAGGTAGGAAATGAGTCCCAAAAGATGATAGCATTTTTTCACCAAGCGATTGAGGCCGCTTTCCGAAATGCCGAGTTCCAAGTAAAACTCCTGCCGTTCGTCGTCGTTCAGGAGGGCTAAATCCTCCTCCGTTTTGGCGCAAATCACCAGCACTTCCGCTTGTTCCTTTTCCGCCTGTTTTTTTACTTGCGCGACAAGCGGCAAGGAATCCTCCGCTTTGCCGAGATCCTCCTCCGCAATGTTTGCGGCGTAAACGACGGGCTTCGAGGTCAGTAAAAACAAACTTTGTACGTAAGCGGCCTCCTCCTCATGGAAGGAAAGGGTGCGCACCGGCATGCCTTTTTCGAGTTGCGCAAGGCATTTTTCCAACACTTCCGCCTGAAAACGGTAAATTTTGTCCCCCGTTTTAAACAAACTTTTTACTTTGTCCAAACGGGAAGTTACGGTTTCCATGTCGGCAAAAATCAATTCGAGGTTAATTGTTTCCATGTCCCGCGTCGGGTCGACGCTGTTGTCGACGTGCGTTACGTTCGGATCCTCGAAACAGCGCACGACGTGCACGATGGCATCCACTTCGCGGATGTGGCTTAAAAATTTGTTGCCGAGCCCTTCGCCTTTGCTTGCGCCTTTCACAAGGCCGGCGATGTCCACAAATTTCAAAAATGCCGGCGTAATTTTTTGACTTTGGTACAACGCCGCAAGTTTTTGCAAGCGTTCGTCCGGCACGTCCACAATGCCGACGTTTGGTTCAATGGTGCAAAACGGGTAGTTTGCGCTTTCCGCGCCCGCATGCGTAATTGCGTTAAACAGGGTACTTTTGCCGACGTTCGGTAGTCCGACTACGCCCAATTCCATAAAAATCTCCTCTCGCTCGGTCTAAAAACCCGAAAATTCGCTACAATTAATTAGGGAGAAGCGAAAAAGGGTTTTTTCGCAAACGGTTTTGTGATAAAATACGTTCGTAAAACGAAAATATTATACAACGTTTTTGTCGGTTTGTAAAAGGGTTGCGGGGAAAGTATGAGTTTTTGGGAAGGAATCTTGTTAGGGACGTTGCAGGGCTTGACGGAATTTTTGCCCGTCAGTTCCAGCGGACATTTGTTGTTGGCGGAAAAATTGTTTCAAATTCCGGAAAATTTGTTTTTTCATTTAATGTTGCATCTCGGCAGCCTTGCCGCCGTGATTTTTTTGTACCGAAAAAGCATTTGGGCGTTGGTGCGTCACCCGTTTTCCAAAAAAACGCTGTACTTCCTGTTGGCGTGCGTGCCGACGTTCGGCTTGGCGTTTGTGTTTCGGTTTTATTTGGAGGACTTGGTAAAAGGGGCACTCCTGCCGGTAGGGTTTTTACTGACCGCAATTTTGCTGGTGCTGGGCGAAACGTTCGGCAAAAATCGGCAAAGCGTGGAGGAAACGCAACCTTGGGTGCCGCTGTTGACGGGATTTGTGCAGGGGCTGGCAGTGTTACCGGGGTTGTCGCGCAGCGGCAGTACGATTTCCGCCATGTGTTTGTGCGGCGTAAAGCGTGAGGACGCGGGGGAATTCAGTTTTTTGTTAAGCATTCCGATTATTTGCGGCAGCGGTTTGGTGGAAGGCTTGACGATGACCGCCACGGAATGGCAAAACGTTGCCGTGTTGCCGACCGTAAGCGGCGTGATTTGCGCGGCGATTTCGGGGGCGATTGCCATTGTGTTTGTGCAAAAGTTGTTGCAAAGCGCAAAAATGAAGTATTTTGCGGTGTATCTGGCGATCCCGTTTTTAATCTCTTTGATTTTACTTTGATTTTCGGGCGCGCTGTGCTAAAATAAAGCCGAATCTTATTTAACGGAAGGGAAAAGAATGGATTTTAAACGGATTGTGGCGGATTTGATTTGCATCGACGGAGCAAGTCGGGAGGAAGTTTTGGCGGCATTGACGAACACGGCGGATCCTACGCTGGGCGATTTGTCGCTGCCTTGTTTTAAATTTTCGAAATTGCTGCGGAAGCCGCCGCAAAAAATTGCGGAAGAGTTCGTTGCGGCGTTTCCGCAAAACGAGTGGGTAAGCCGTGTGGAAGCAGTGAACGGCTATTTTAACGTAACGCTGAAAAAAGGCGCGTTTTGCCAAACCGTGACGGAGGAAATTTTGTCCTTAGGTGAAGCGTTCGGCAAAAGCGACGTAGGGAGCGGCAAAACCGTTTGCATCGATTATTCGTCCGTCAACATTGCAAAACCCTTTCACATCGGGCACCTCGGCACGACGGCCATCGGCAACGCACTGTGCAAACTTTTGCGGTTTGAAGGGTATCGCGTGGTGGGAATCAATCACTTGGGGGATTGGGGCACGCAGTTCGGCAAACTGATTGTCGCTTACAAATTGTGGGGCGACAAGGAAAAAATCGAACGCGAAGGCGTAAAAGCCCTGCAGGAAATTTACGTGCGGTTTCATCGTGAGGAGGAAACGCAGCCCGAATTGACGGAGCAAGCGCGCGGTTGGTTTAAAAAAATTGAGGACGGCGATGCGGAAGCAATGGAATTGTTCCGTTGGTTTAAGGAAATTACGCTCACGGAAGTAGGCAAAATTTACGAGCGGCTGGGCGTATCCTTTGACAGCTACAACGGCGAAAGTTTTTATAACGACAAAATGCAACCCGTGTTGGACGAGTTGGAACAACAAGGGTTGCTACAAACCAGCGAAGGCGCAAAAGTCGTGGATTTAAGCAAGTTCGACATGCCGCCGTGCCTGTTGGTGAAGGCGGACGGAGCCACGCTTTATGCAACGAGGGATTTAGCGGCGGCAATTTACCGCAAAAACACTTACGATTTCGATAAGTCGTTGTACGTGGTGGCGTATCAGCAAAATTTGCATTTCCGTCAATTTTTTAAAGTGCTGGAATTGATGGGCTACGATTGGGCGAAGGATTTGGTGCATGTTGCTTACGGCATGGTGTCGCTGGAGGAGGGCAGCATGTCCACCCGTCAGGGCAACGTCGTTTGGTTGAGCGACGTGTTGGATCAGGCGGTGGAAAAATCCTATCGCATTATTTCCGAAAAAAATCCGGAGTTGGAACGCAAGGAGGAAATCGCGGAGGACGTGGGCGTCGGTGCGGTGGTGTTTAGCGCATTGCAAAACGCACGCATTAAGGACATTACGTTTACTTTCGATCGCGTGTTGAATTTCGACGGCGAAACTTCCCCTTACATTCAGTACACTTACGCACGCACGTGTTCGGTGCTACGCAAGGCGGAAGGCCGCTTTTGCGGCACGGTGGACAAGGACGCCTACGAAAATGCCGAAAGCATGGAATTGGCAAAACTTTTGAACGCCTTTCCGCAAACGATTCGGGATGCGGCGGAAAAATACGAGCCGTCCGTTTTGGCAAAATATTTAATCGACGTCAGCCAACGCTTTAACAAGTTTTACATGGCGTGCCGTATCCTTGACGACAGCGACGGCGTGTTTGCGGCGCGGCGCAATTTGACGGAAGCAACAGGCATTGTGTTAAAAACCGGTTTAGGGCTACTAGGCATTCGCGCACCGGAAAAAATGTAATCGAAAAAAACAAAAAAAGAAAAAAAGGAAGTGTTGTCACTTCCTTTTTTTGTAAATTCGTAACGCTTTAAACAACCGATTCGCTTTTTTATGGGCTATTTTATGCCGTGAAAGGTACTTGACAAGAGAAGAAATGAAAAAATACAAAAAGGCAGAGAAAGGAAAAGGGCGAAGCCCCACAAGCACAAATAGCGTTTCTCTGGTTTAACCAGCAAAAGAAAAATCATTTCAGAACCCCTTGCCAAGTGCACCATAGAATAAATTAGACATTGTATAGAACAGCAAAAAGCGAAAGTGTGTTACGTCCACCAACACTTTCACTTTTTGGTTGCTTCAATTTAGTTATAGGAGCGTGCTTGTCTGTTCGAGCGAAGCGAGAACACTTGTATCAAGATAAGCACACGTTTAAATACTAAGGTGGCTTTTTAGTTTGTTTTATTCATATATTTATAAATAAGTTACTAATCTTTAAAATATCCTATGTTTGAAGATTGTTGAGCATTAAAGGTAAAATTGCAAATTGAAGCAACTAATTGATAAATACCAAAAGTAACAAGGGAAAGAAAAAAATACGCACAAGTTCTTGATTTCCATCCATCAGGTTTTAAATTTGTGTGATTTATAATAAAACTGCCGATAAAACCTAAGAAAAATGTTAAAGCAAACCTTACTGCGTTTTTACTATCATTTGAAGTTAATATTGGTTCATTTTTTACCCTACAACCACAATGAACACAAATTTCCGCATCATCATGGATTTCCTTTCCGCATTTTGAACATTTCATCTTACTTTTCCTCCTTTTATAATTTAATCATATTATATTCTTACATTTGTAAGAAGTCAAGTATTCTTCTTACATTTGTGAGAACATCAAAATATGATATATCAAAATAAGTTTAAAGAAAATTTAAAAGAATTAAGACAAGAAAAATTTTTGGGTCAAGTTGAATTAGCTAAAGCAATAGGGGTGAGTAAAGGAGTTATTAGTTTGTGGGAAAATGGTCTTAGAGAACCAACCATGCATTCTTTAATTGTACTTGCGAAATTTTTTAATATCTCTATTGATGAATTGGTCGGAGCGTATTAGAATATTAAAAGGATATATATTAAAAATATGCTTTTTTTACTAGTTTTAATTATTTTAACCCTTGGACAACCATTTTTGCAACAAATAAAAAAGGAACTTTGCTTTTTAAATGAGGGGAACCCCCAAAGAGCATTGTTCCTTATTTTTATTCTACTAGTTTCAAAAGTGACAACCCTATCACTTCCTTTTTTTGTAAATTCGTAACGCTTAAAAAACCGATTCCGCCTCGTGTGCCGAACGGCAGGGGCAAAAAGGTTATTCGGCGCGGTGGAGTAAATCGAGGGAAAACCGCAAGCGACGCAGCGTTTCCTCCCTGCCTAACAGGTCGGCAAGTTCCACAGGGCCGCCCGGGGTGGATTCCTTTGCGGAAATCGCCACGCGTGCCGGCCAAAAGATGATGCCCGTTTTGACGTTTTCGCGTTCGATTAAATGCGTCAGTGCGCCGTGGAGGGATTCCTCGTTCCATTGCGGCAGGGCTTCCCACGCTTCGAGCACCATCGGCAAGTAGGTTTTTGCCGTTTCCACGTTGGATTTGGAGCGTTTGTGTTCCATCAGCGACAGGTCGTACGCACCGAATTCCGTCAAAAAGGAAACAAGTTGCGGAACATCCGCCAGCGTTTCGACGCGCGGTTGCGCCAAACGGCAAAGTTTTTCCGCATCGTACTTTTGCCCCGCTTCGCATTGTGCCAAGTACGGTTTTGCGGCGGCAACGAAAGCATCAAAATCCATTTCCTTTAAGTACAAGCCGTTTAACCAACGAAGTTTCGTTTCGTCGAAAATGGAAGGGGATTTGGAAATACCTTCCAAGGAAAACGCTTCCTTCAGTTCGTCGAAGGTCATTTTTTCCTGATTGGATTTCGGCGACCAACCGAGGAGTGCAATGTAGTTCAAAATGGCTTCCTTTACAAAGCCCTTTTCCTTTAAATCCTGATAACTTGCGTCGCCGTTGCGTTTGGAAAGTTTGTGGGTAGCATCTTTCATGATCGGCGGCATATGCACGTAAATCGGGCGATCCCACCCGAACGCATCGTACAACAGGTTGTACTTCGGCGTGGAGGAAAGGTACTCCGTGCCGCGCATGACGCAGTTGATGCCCATGAGGTGGTCGTCAATGACGTTGGCGAAATTGTACGTCGGCATTCCGTCCGATTTGATGAGGATGTTGTCCTCCAATTCCTTGTTTTCCACCGAAATCGTGCCGAACACCATATCCTCGTAAGTGCTGACGCCTTCCGTCGGCATTTTTTGACGAATGACGTAAGGCACGCCGTTTTTTAAGTTACTTTGAATTTCCTCTGCGGACAAGCTCAGGCAATGACGATCGTATTTTTTTGCGCCCGTTTCGTCCGTCAGCGAATCCAACCGTTCCTTGGTGCAAAAGCAGTAGTAGGCTTCGCCCTTTTCCACAAGTTGCAAGGCGTACTTTAAGTATTCGTTTTTGCGTTCGCTTTGAATGTAAGGGCCGTAGTCGCCGCCGACGTCCGGACCTTCGTCGTAGTCGATGCCCGTTTCGTGCAGGGTGTCCATAATCATTTGCACTGCCCCGTCCACGTAGCGTTCGAGGTCGGTATCCTCAATGCGCAAAATAAACTTTCCTCCCGTTTTTTTGGCATAAAGGTAGGAATACAGTGCCGTGCGTAATCCGCCGATATGTAAGTACCCCGTAGGGCTTGGTGCAAAACGCGTGCGTATGGTTTCAATCTTCTGTGACATCGTCGTAAAGACCTCCGTTGTTTTGTGTGAAACTCGGCATATGATGGTAGTTCAGATAGGTGTTTCGGTAACCGTTTAGTTTGCCGCTGTGGTTAAAACTGTAAAATTTGTCCGTCCCCGCAATGATGATGTGTTCCAGTAAATCCACTTGAATCCCCATCAGGGTGCTGCATAAAATTTGCGTAATGTGCTCGTCCTGCATGGATGGGCTGGCATGGCCGCGCGGGTGCGAGTGCGCAAGGATGACGGAGGATGCGTGAAACGTTAAAATTTTGCGGACGATTTCCACAACGGAAACCTCCACCGTGTTGACGCTGCCTTCCGCCAAACGGAACGTCCCTAAAATGACGTTGGAGGCATCGAGGCAAATGAGGTACAATTCCTCGTTCGTCGAAAAACTTAACAGTTCCTTGCAGTACTCCCAAACTTGCGACACCGTTTGCAGGCATTTGCGATTACTTAAATTGTCGCGGCAGTAGTAGCGAAAAATGTCGGGGAGGCTGTTTAAAAACAGTGCGCCGCGGTCGGAAATGAAGGGGAATTTCATCAGTTCCTCCTTCGGGGCGTTTAAAACGCCGGAAAAACTGCCGAAATAGTCCAACATTTCGTGTGCGATTTTGTTGGTGTCGCGGTAAGGCACAATTTGAAACAGCAAATACTCCAACACTTCGTGCGGATGAAAGTGTTCTATGCCGCCTTCCTCAATTTTTTGACGGACGCGTTCCCGATGTCCTTCGTTGTCGTTCTTTCTTTTTTCCATCTTCGTACTTTTTTAACCGATTTTATAAATAATATAGCACAATCCAATGTTTTTGTGTATAATAATAAGGATATTTGTGGGCGGTAAGCCCGAAAGGAGACGGAAATGGATTCGAAAAAATTGCTCGAAGGTTATCGGGAGGAATTAATTCGGGAAATTCGCAACGTGGTAAGTTTTAACACGATTCAGGCGGAAGCAAAGCCGAACGCACCGTTCGGACAAGGCTGTGCGGATTGCCTCGACTACGTCCTCGAACTCGGGAAAAAAATGGGTTTTCAAACGCATAATTGCGATTATTACGCGGGACATATCGAATTCGGCGAAGGGGAAGAGCTGTTCGGCGTTTTGGGGCATTTGGACGTTGTGCCTGTGTCGGAAGACGGCTGGATTGCGCCTCCGTTCTCCGGCGAAGTGATCGGCGACAAAATTTACGGCCGAGGCACGATTGACGACAAAGGTCCGATGATGGCGGCGTTGTTTGCGTTAAAAGCATTGAAGGACAACGGTTTTCAGCCGAAAAAGCGCATTCGCCTGATTTTCGGGTGCAATGAGGAAAGCGGCATGGGTTGCATGCGCTACTACTTAAAACATGAGGAAATTCCTTCCGCGGCAATCTCGCCGGACGGCGATTTTCCGGTTATCAACGTGGAAAAAGGCATTTACGCCATGATGGTAACCCCAGGGAAAATCGACGAAAACATTTTGGAAATTGCGGCAGGCAGCCGAATCAACATTGTGCCGGATTTGTGTACGGCAAAAGTGAAACGGGGCACCGAAACGAAATTCTTTAAGGAAGAGGGCGTTGAAATTGCGGAGTGTGAGGACGGCATTTACCTGACCTCCCGCGGTGTGGCGGCGCACGGCGCACAACCGGAAAAGGGTGTGAACGCAACGTGGGCAATGTTCCGTGCTTTGGCAAAAACCTTCCCGAACGACGAAACGATTCGGTTTGTGAGCGAAAAAATCGCGGCGGATACGTTTGCGGGGGCTTGGGGCTTCCCGTTTGAGGATAAGGAAAGCGGGCGCATTTCCGTTAACATCGGTACCGTAAAAACGGACAACGGCACGTTGGTGCTGGGGCTGGACATTCGCTATCCGGTAACGTTTACGTCCGAACAACTGACGGAAAAAATGAAGGAAAATTCGCCGGCGGGCTTCCGTATTTTGGGCGGTCACGCAAACAAACCGTTGTGGGTGCCGGAGGAATCGGAATTGGTGCAAACGTTGCTGAAAGTGTACTCGGACATTACGCACACCGAAGCGCACGCAATCGCCATCGGCGGCGGTACGTATAGCCGTATGTTGCCGTTGTGCGTGGCGTTCGGGCCGATGTTCCCGGGCGACGAAATGGTGGAACACATGACGAACGAGTACATTTCGATTACGCGCCTGATGCAAATGACGGAAATGTACTACGAAGCATTTCGCCGTCTTTGCGAGTAACAAAAAAATACACTTGCGTTTGCGAAAAACAACGTAAAAAAGGAAACCGAAAGTAAGCGGGGAACAAAACGTTCCTCGCTTTTTTTACGAGTAAAAAAGGCAAAACAAGGGAAAAAGGAAAAAAGGAAGGGAAGCGTCGGTACGGAACAGGGGAAAACAAGGAAAAAGAAAAACCGTGAAACCTTACGAAAAAGGAAAAGCCGTTCCATTCCAAAAACTTACGAAAAGGGGGACGAAAAAGCGGATGCGCAAAAAAGGCAAAAAAAGTCCCCGTAAAAACGGGGACAACGTAGGGAATAGGGGGTGGGATTAATCGACGTTGTTTAACGCATCGGAAACCACGCGTACGTCCAACTTGTTGTAAGGGATGTTGATGCCGTTTTCGCGGAACGCTTTGTACACCAATTCGTTAAAATCCCAGTAAGCCGACCAGTAGTCCGGCGTTTTGACGTAGCAACGGTAAATTACCGTTAAACTCGACGAATTGAAGGAATCCAGCTTAATGTACGGTTCGGGATTTTTCAGCACCATCGGGTGATTGCGCATCACGTTGTCGAGCACGCGTTTTACCTTGTCGAAATCCTCGCCGATGGCGATGGAAATGGACATGTTCAGCCGCCGCGTTTCGGAGGCTTCGTAGTTGACGATGACGTCCTTGGTAATCAAACTGTTCGGCACGGTGATGATTTTGTTGTCGTAGGTTTTTAAGGTGGTTACAATCAGCCCTACGGATTGAATTACGCCGCTGGTGCCGGCAACGTCCACGTAATTGCCTTCCTTAAACGGTTTGGTAAAAATCAAAATCATGCCGTTGGCAAAGTTGCTGAGCGAATCCTGCACGGCGAGGCCGACAGCCAAGCCTGCGGCACCGAGCATGGTTACCAGCGAAGTGGTGTTGATGCCGATGATGTTTGCCAAAATGATGATCAAAATCAAATCCATAGTGAATTTGATGATTTGTTCAAAAAAGTCCAAAATCGTGTGGTCGATTTTGCTACGGGCAAACAGTTTGTGAATGATTTTTCGCAAAATTTTTACGAGGATTACTCCGAGGATCAGCGCAATGAAAAACCACACCAAGCTCCAACCCGAAGTGATGAAAAACTGCACGATTTGATTCCAAATTTGATTGAGATCAACGCCGTTTGTCGAGCCGCCCGCCGCGCCGTCCGTTGTGGCGTCGGCGAACAGGAAAAAGTGTTTCATACTAAGCCTCCTTTTGCCTTAGGCCGAGCGGATGAGTCGGTAAATGAGTTCCGAGGAATCTGTCAAGTCCTGCAGGTAAATCCATTCTTTTGTGGTGTGAATGTCCTGCATGCCGCAGGAAAGCACCATGGTCGGCACGCCTTTTTCCACAAAAATGCTTGCGTCATGGCCGCCCAGCCCGTGGCGGGAATGCTCCGGCGTGCGGCCGAGGTCGGTTAACGCTTCCTCCGCTTTTTGAATCATCAGCCTGCCCGTTTCCGTTTGCGTGTGGTCGTAGCCCAAGGTGTGTTGCGGTTTCACGTCGTAGGTGATTTCCGTGTTCGGTGCGGAAAAGTTTTTTACAATTTCCTCAAACTGCATGCGCAGTAATTCCAACTCGCCTTTGACGAAACTGCGCATCGTACCCGTAATCACCGCTTCGTTCGGCACGCCGTAGCCCGCTTCCCGCGAGGTTTTGAGGTTGGAAACTTGCAGGAACGTGTACTCCTCCTTGTTCCAAAGCCCTTTCGGCAGTTTTACAATGAGTTCGCTGGCAATCGTTAAGGCGTTCGGCACCAAAAACGCATGCGAATGGTTTGGGATGTCCTTCACTTTGAGGCGAATTTCAAAGGAATGCGAATGTTGCACGCGCTCCACCAATTGCCCGACGCTGCCCGTCGTGTCGAACACAAAGCCGTAATCGACGCCGAGTTCGCGAATCGGCACAAAGCGCGCCCCGAGTAGCCCTTTTTCCTCCAAGGCGTCGAACACCAGCACGATTTTTCCGTGCGGAAGGTTTTCCTTCAGCGCACGATCCACGGCGGTAATCATGGCGCAAACGCCCGCTTTGTCGTCCGAGCCGAGGACGGTTGTGCCGTCCGTGCGAATTTTGTCCCCGTCAATTACGGGGCGAATGTTTTTGCCCGGTTCGACCGTGTCGATGTGCGCACAAAAAAACACCGCCGCTTTGCTCGGATCGTTGCCTTCGATGACAACTTGCATTTGCTCCGTGCTTTTTTCGCGCTCCTCCGCGCTGAGGCGTGCTTTCGAGTCCTCGTCCAAGTCCTTCATAAAAATGGTTTGGCGATGAATTTCGCAGTCCCAGCCGCGCTGTGCGATTTCCTCCGCCAAAAAGTCCGTCATGGCTTTTTCCGAAAAGGACGGACTGTCCACCTGTACCGCTTTTAAAAACAATTCCACTGTTGGATCCGTAATTTTTTGCATAATTCTCTCCTTAAAAAAATTATAGCATAACTCGGCGCGAACGAGCGAAGTATTTTGCCGTTGTGGCAAAGTTTTTCCGAAAAAACATGGTTTTTTGCGTTTTTGTGATTTTGCGGCAACGGAAAAGAGTTTCCTTTGGGTTGACCGTTTACAAAAAGCGGGGAATTGTGCTAAAATACCGTTATGAACACGTACGACGATTTTCGCAAATTCCTAACCGAAAATGCGGAGGAACCTTACCGGTTGTTTCAAAAAAAATTGATTCCCGTGTCCCGCGAAATTTGCGGGGTAAGGATTCCTTTGTTAAAAAAGTTTGCAAAAACTTTGGATGCGGAGGATTTTTTTCGGCAGTACCGCGGGGATAGTTTTGAGGAAGCATGGACGTACTTGTACTTAACGGCAAACGAAGCGTTGCCTTTTGCGCAAAAACACGTGAAAACCGTTGCCGCATGGGAAAAAATCGACAATTGGGCGTTGTGCGACGGGTTTGTTTCCGCCTTTCGCGTTCCGCAAGCGGAAAGGGAAAGGTACTTTGCCTTCGGTTGTGAGGCGTGCCGCCGCCCCGAGGAGTTTGCGGCTCGCTTCGGCTTTGTGTTTTTACGAAAATTTTATTTGGACGAAGTGCACGTGGAGGACGTACTTACGGAAGTAACGAACAAAAACGACGAAACGCGCTACTACGTGAACATGGCGCGTGCGTGGCTTTTGGCGGATGCTTGCGTGCGGTTTCGGCAAAAAACGTTGCAAACGATAGAAAAAATCGACGAACCCACGGCGAACATGGCACGCCGTAAAATTCGCGAAAGTTTGAGGTGCGAAAACCCGTGAAAACAAAACCATCGGCGGAATTTTTGGAATCCGTTTGCACGGATCCTTGGCAAAACCTTGCGACGGAAGCGGCATTGTTCGAAACGGCGTCCCTTCCGACGCTGTTTTTGTGGCAAAACGCCGACTGCGTGGTGGTTGGCAAAAACCAACGCATTTCGTCGGAGTGCGATTTGCATTACGCAAAGGAACACGGCGTTGCCGTTTGCCGTCGGCAAAGCGGCGGGGGCGCGGTGTTTCAGGACGAAGGGAATTTAAATTTTTCCTTTCTTTTTTTCCGCCCTGCGGAGGAAGCATTGTTTTGGGAAGGAATTGTCGCCGTGTTTTCGGCGTTCGGCTTGCAAATGGAAAAATCGGGGCGAAACGATTTGACGGTCAACGGAAAAAAGGTGTCGGGCTGTGCGTACCGCAAGCAGGGGAACAAAACCTTGTTGCACGGAACCTTTTTAATTGCGGTCAATTTGGAAAAAATGCGAAAATGCCTGACGCCGTCGGCGGAAAAACGTGCGGCGCACGGGGTGGCATCCGTTCGCGCGCGTGTGCAAAATTTGACGGAAAGCGTGCCGTCGCTGACGGTGGAAAAGTGGAAAAACACCGTGCTGGAACAATTTTGTTTGCGGTTTGACGGAACGCCGAGGGCACTCCCGACGGGGACGGAACCGTTTGCTGCGGCGTTAAAGCGTGCGTCCGTGCCGGAAACGGACGAAAGCGGCTTGGTGCGGCGGTTCGGCTGGGGGACGGCGGAAGTAGCGGGAGCGACGGTTTATTCGGACGCGATGGATGCGGAGTCCTTTCGAAATGCCGCAGCGGCATGGAAAAACGGCACCGACAAAAATTTGCAAAAGGAAACGGAACGGGAAATGTATCGGGATTTAAAGGATTGGATCGGAGGAGCAAATGAAACAGTTTGATTTAATTGTGGTGGGCGGCGGCATCGGCGGCTACACGGCGGCATTAAAAGCGGCGAAAAACGGCTTGAGCGTGGCACTCATCGAAAAAACCGAATGGGGCGGCACCTGCTTAAACAAAGGGTGCATTCCGACCAAGGCGTTTGTGCATAGTGCGGAACTGTTCCGCGAAGCGTCGCGCGGGGAGCAATTCGGCATTTTGTGCGAACCGAAAGCGGACTTTACAAAAATTGCGGAGTACCGCAACGGCGTGGTAAAGCGGCTACGCGACGGGCTTGTCGGCATGCTGCAAAACGCCGGAATCGAAATGATTACGGACGAAGCGGAGTTTGCGGACGAAAACGTGCTACGCCTAAAACAAGCGAATCGGCTGGTAAAAGGCGACGACATTGTGCTGGCCGTGGGAGCAAAACCCTACGTGCCGGAAATCGAAGGAATTGAGTTCGCGCACGTTTCCGACGACTTACTGCTCCAAAACCTTGCCATTCCGGACAATATCCTGATTATTGGCGGCGGCGTCATCGGGGCGGAGTTTGCTTCCGCTTTCCGCGGATTCGGCAAAAACGTGACGATTGCGGAAATGACGGATCGCATTTTAAAAGGATTCGACGGCGACGTGTCGCAGTACACCGCAAGTTTGTTCCGTCGGGAAAAGGTAAACATTTTAACCCGTGCTTTAACGAAAAAAATTTGCAAAGCCGAAACCGGCTTCGACGTGGTGTTTGAAACGCCGTCCGGCGAAACCGTGGTAAACACGGAGTTCGTTTTGTTCAGTGCCGGCAGAATTCCGAATTTGGAGGGGCTGCATTTGGAAAAAGCGCACGTTGCTTTTACCCCGAACGGCATTACGACGGACGAAAATTTTGTCACAAGCAATTCCCATGTTTACGCCGTGGGCGACTGCAACGGCAAAATGCAGTTGGCGCATGCCGCGGCGGCGCAGGCGGAAACGGCAATGGATTACTTGTTAGGCATTCGGGAAGGCAAGGATCTTTCCGCAATGCCGCGCTGTGTGTACACGTCGTTGGAAATTGCGGAAACGGGCAAAAACGAGGAGCAATGCAAAAGGGAAAACCTTGCCTACGTGGTGGGCAAAGCCCCGTTAAGCAGCAACGGCAAGTGTGTGATTTCCGGTAAAGACCGCGGCTTTGCCAAAGTTTTGTTCGAGCGGGAATCGGGGCGAATTTTGGGGGCGTCCTTACTGTGCGACCGCGCGACGGATTTTATCGGGGAACTGACGCTGGCGATTGTCAATCGATTGACGCGCGACGACATTTTAAAAACCGTTTATCCGCACCCGACGGTGTGCGAAATTTTGACGGAATGCGCACGGAATGCGCAATAAGGAGGGTGTATGAACGTACCGAAGGATTTACTTTATTCCAAAACGCACAAATGGGTGAAGCGGGACGGCGACTTGACGTACGTCGGCATTACGGACTACGCCGCAAAACAGCTGGGGATGTTGATGTTTGCTTCCCTTCCGGAGGAGGGGCGACAACTGAAGCAAGGCGAAACGTTTGCGGAGTTGGAGTCCGTCAAAACCTTGAACGAATTGGATAGCCCCGTGAACGGCATTGTGGAAAAAATTAACGAAGTGGTGTTCGAAACGCCGGAAGTGTTGAACGCCGACGCTTACGGGAATTGGATTTGCGCCGTAAGGAATGCCGAAAGCGAAGGGTTACTGACCGCCGAGGAATACGAAAAATTGTTAAAGTAAAAAACCGTCCGCTTTTGGCGGACGTTTTTTGTTGCTTCAAAAAAAGCGTTTTTCAAAACCGAAAAAGGGTGGGAGAGAAAACGAAAAAAAAGGAACGATGGCAAAAAAAGGACGGAAAAACCGCCCTTTTTTTTAACAAAAGGAACTTCGGTTCGACTTTCACGGAAATTCGCAAAAAGTTTTTCGGAAACCGTTGATTCCTTGCGGCAAAACCTTTATACTGTTGTCAACACATACGGGGGAGAGGTCATGAAACTAAATTACAAAAAAACCTTTTACGTCGGGCTGGCGTTTTTCATCATCAGCCTGTTTTGGCAGACGTATGATTCCATTATCCCGAAAATTTTGGTCGACCAGTTCGGTATGGACCAAACGTCGTCGGGAATCATTATGGCGTTGGACAACATTTTGGCATTGTTCCTGTTGCCGTTGTTCGGTTCGATTTCGGACAAAACCAACACGAAACACGGCAAACGTACGCCGTTTATCGTCATCGGCACCGTTTTGGCGGCAGTGCTGTTCGTCGGGACGTCCTTTGCGGACAACGCACAGTTGATTCGCTTAAACGAAATGAAAAATCCCGAAGCGGCGCATGAAATTTTGTGGGAACTGAATCCGGAAATCCCGGGGAAGGGGACGCTGCAATCGCAAATTTCGAAAACGGAATTTTTTGAAATCAGTTTGGACGGGACGAAAGTCGTGGACGGCAAAAAAGTGGCGGATCCCGCTTACAACGAGTTTTTCGTGCCGGCACGGCAGGCTTATGCGTGGAAGCAAACGGTGGAAAACCCTGTGACGCTGGTGTTTTTTATGATTTTGCTGGTGGCGGTGCTGCTTAGTATGTCGGTGTTCCGCTCGCCTGCGGTGGCGTTGATGCCGGACGTTACGCCGAAGCCGCTACGAAGTAAAGCAAACGCCGTCATTAATCTTATGGGGGCGGCGGGAGGCATTATCGTGCTACTGCTCGGGATGCTGTTCGGCACGGGCAAAGTGACGAATTCGCTGATGAGTTACACGGCGTTTTTCGCGGTCATCGCGGGGATTATGCTCCTTGCACTTGCGGTGTTTTTGTGGAAAGTCAAGGAACCGAAACTTGTCCGCGAAGCGGAGGAGGAGTCGGAAAAATACGGCATCGTGGAAGAAAAGTCGACAGAGCAAACGGATGCGAAACTCAACAAAGGGCAAAAAGTTTCGTTGGTGTTTTTGTTGGCGTCCGTCGTGCTGTGGTTTATGGGTTACAACGCCGTAACAAGCAAATTTTCCGTGTATGCGGGGGCGGTGCTGAGCAAGGACTTTAACTCCACGTTAATCGTGGCGCAAGCGGCGGCAATCGTGGCGTTTATTCCGATCGGAATGCTGTCGAGCAAAATCGGACGGAAAAAAACGATTTTGGGCGGCATTGGACTTTTGACGTGTGCTTTTGTCGGCGCGGTGTTCGTGCGGGCGGAAACTTCCCCGATTTTTATGTACGTGCTGTTTGCAATGGCAGGAATCGGCTGGGCGTCCATCAACGTTAACTCCTACCCGATGGTGGTGGAATTGGCAAAAGGCGGCAACGTGGGCAAATACACCGGTTACTACTACACCGCAAGTATGGCGGCGCAAATCGTAACGCCGATTTTAAGCGGTGCGTTAATGGATAAACTCGGCATGACGGCATTGTTCCCTTACGGGGCGGTGTGCGTGGCACTTGCCATTGTTACCATGTTGTTCGTAATGCACGGCGACAACAAACCGCCGAAAACCAGCAGGCTGGAATCCTTTGCGGATTCGGACTTGAACGAATAGTTTCGTCGAACGCAAAAAGCGATTGAAGCGAAACATGGAAGGATTCGGTTCAAAAAACAAAAACCTGAAACAAAAACCTTTGAGCGGCGAAGCGACCGTCGCTTCGCCGTTTCGATAGCGGCAAAAAAGGGAGCATTCCTACGCCCGCAAAACGCAAAAAGGCATGCGGGGGAAACGCCGCGGCAAACGTTAAACCGGCGAACCGGAAGCAAGGGTTAATGTTACGGAAGGAGAGGTTATGAGGAATTACGAGGAAGAATTTCGACTTCGCGTGGAATGGATTCGCAACGTGATGAAACAAAGTGGGGCTCAAGGCATTGTGTTCGGCAACAGCGGCGGCAAGGACTCCGCCTTGACGGGCATTTTGTGCAAAGCCGCCTGCGACAACACGCTGGGGGTTCTTTTGCCGTGCGAAAGTTCGCGAAACTTCGGCGAGGATTCCGTCGATGCCCTTGCTTTGGCGCAACGCTACGGCATTGAAAGTTACACCGTGGACGTAACGGCAACGAAGCGTGCTTTGTGCGATGCCTTACCGTTAAAGCCGACACCGAGTGCGGCGGCGTTGCAAAACGTGAATCCGCGGTTGCGCATGACGGTGCTTTACACCGTGGCGCAAAGTCGAAACAGTTTGGTTGCGGGGACGGGAAACCGTTCGGAGCGGTACGTCGGCTATTTTACCAAATGGGGGGACGGTGCTTACGACTTTAACCCGATTGGGGATTTGTGCGCAACGGAAGTAACGGAGTTTTTGAAGTTTTTGGGTGCGCCGGAATCCATTGTGAAAAAAGCCCCGTCGGCAGGACTGTTCGAAGGGCAAACGGACGAGGAGGACTTGGGCTTTACCTATCAGGAACTCGATCGGTGGATTTTACACGGCGAAGCGTCGGAGCAAAACAAGGAAAAATTTTTTAAAATGCATCGTGCCACCGAACACAAGCGGGAAGCGGCGAAAATTTACGAAAAAACCGAAAAATAGCCAAAAAGGAAGGAACACCTTCCTTTTTTTGTGTCGGTTTTTTTGAGACGAAAGGAAAAAGTTGCGTCGAAAAGCGAAACAAGGTATAATAAACCCGCAAAACGGAGCCAAGGGGAAAACGGGCATAACCGAAAAGCAGGAAAAACTTCATCCAAAAGTAGGGAAATGCCGTGCCGAAAAGTAGGAAAAAGCCGTGCCGAAAAGCGGCGGAACGAAAAACTCGAACAAGGGTTCCGCTCGGCGTACGGAAGCACGCGAAAAAAACCGACAGGATCGTAGGGTTTCACGGGGGACAGCCGAGGAAAGGGAAAGGAGTAAGGAAAACATGGGTGCACAGGGATTGTTGTTGGTTGCGGGGGTTATCCTCCTTGTGATAGCGGGATTTGCGTTATCCGGCTTTAAAAAAACGCCGAAAGGGAGTATTTTGGTCGTTGCGGACACACGCGCGCGCGGCTCCGACACGTTTCGTGTGGTGGATCGCACCTACGGGTACGTTAAGCCGTTTATGGAAACGTACTGCTTTTTAAAAAAGGAAGGCTATGCCTTCGATGCGGTGCGGGACGGAAAAACCGAACGGTACGTTGCAAAACTTTCGGAAAACGAGGCGGAACGCCAACTTGCCGCAAAAGCCTTTTTCGGGTGGGACGAAAGGCGAATCCATGCTACGTTGCGAAAAGCGGCAGAGGAAACGGTAGGAGACGTGAAGGAGACTTTACTCGAAAAGTTCGGAATGACGGCGGAACAGCAAAAGTAACGCCGACGGAAAAGGAAAAAATTTTTGTAAAAAAGTTAAGAGCACACTTCGAAAAGGGAAGGTGCGCTTGTTTTTTGTCGTTTTGAGTTTGTAAATGGTGGGAAGGGCTTGTTTTTCGTACGTTTGTTGCGGGGGTTGTTTTGCAACGGGTACGGATTGGTTTTTTGAAGTGAGGTTTTTAAAAACCGTCGTTCGGTTTTGGGTTTTTTGTTTCCGTTCGTCGGGTTTCCTTGCCGTTGCGACAAGGGTCTGACGAAAAAGGGAAGGAGACAGAGGTGTCGCACGACGACTTTTTTGTAACCTGCGGTAGAAAGATACCATGATGACCATTCAAATCGACTGTGCCGCACGGACGACTTTTTCGTAACGTGAGGTAGCCCCGAAGCCGAGGAAAAATTACGATTCCGCCAAAAACAAGTTTTGATTTTTTACGGAGTTTTCCACACAAAGGATTTGTTCCGGCGTTAGGGCGTACAAAGCGTACACTTCCCGATTCAGGCGTTCGTAATTTTCCGTTACGTTTTCCTTATTTCGGAGGGCATCGACCAATGCTTCGATGCGCTGCTGCACGTCCTTTTCTACAACGGGGAGGGGAATGCTTTTGAGGTGCGACTTAAGCATTTTTACGGAGGCGTAAGTTTTTTTCCAGTAAAAATGCGTGGTTTTGGCGTTGAGTACGCCAAGGATATACTTTATGGAAAGCGTTTCGGAGTGCGGAATGAAAATGTTTGCGCTGTTTAACGTCAGCCGTTGTGCGTTGTCGTAAGCAAACACGGGGGTGTTGCAAATAAAGCGGTAAACGATTTTTTCCGCCGCGCGATACTTCCCTTCCTCGGCGCATTGTTGAAATTTTTGCGGCGCAAAGGTTAAATATGTTTTCGGTTCCCCTAGGGAAAAGCGGAACACGTCGCTTCCCTTGAGCACCGGCTCGCCGTTTGTAGGGTTGTCGGAAAGGAATGCGGCGTTGTCGCCCGTCACGATGCCGAGCGCAAATTCGGCGTCGGTCAAATACTCCCGCACGCCGTCCCTCATTTTTTGCAGGAGTTCCGTTTCCGCATCGTCCGCCGAAAAATCAAAAACGTCGGTAAACGTGCGCTCTTTTTGTAGGACAAAGGCGCGATCCGCATACGTTACGACGCATCCGACAACGGTTGGCGTCGCTTTTTTTAAGTGGAGGAGAAGTGCAGGGCATTGCACCCCGTAAAAGGAGCCGTCCAAAAATTTTACACTGCAAAACGCCGCTTGTGGCAGTAAAAATCGGCGTAACGGCAGGTGCTTGCCGACGTTTGTTACCGCTTGCGGCAGCACAAACAGCAGTTCGCCGTTCGGTTTTAGGGAGAGGAACGCAAATTCCGTAAAAATGTCGAAGGATTCCTTTGTGGAGGCTGTTTGAAAATGCTTTTCCAAGCGACGGAACACGCAAGCGGGATACGCCGCGCCCCACGGCGGATTGCCAAGGACGTAGTCGAACGTTTCCTTCGGGGTACGTTCCAACGAATCCAAACAACGAAAATTTTCGTACAGCGTTTTTAAATCCGCCGTTTGGTAATGAAGCGCAACGTTAATGCGTAGCAGTAAAATGCTGCATTCATCCGTGTCCCAACCGTACAAATTTTGCGGCGACGACAAAACGTCGCTAAAGTAAATCAGGAAATTTCCCGTGCCGCAGCACGGATCCAAAATGCGGTCGGTTTGCGTCGGATGCGCATTTTGCAGGAGTTCGCGCACCACGGCAACCGGGGTGTAGTAAATGCCTTCCTGCTTGCGGACGGACAGTTGCTTTAAGGAAATGTACAAAAACCCGAGGAAATCCTCCTTCGGGAAAAGCATCGGCGTTTGCGACAGAATTTCGGTTAGTTTGGTAATCCGCGTTTCGGGGTGCGGCGGCAAAAGTTCCTCCACCAGCGGCCGATACAGCGGCAACGACAGCGTTCCGTCCAAAAAATCCGTTAACGCAACGGTGCGGCAGGGCAGGGCGAATTTTTGGCAAAACAGTTTTAAGGAAAACTCCGCCAGCACAATGCGGATGTCCGCCTCGTCCAATTCGTCCGCTTTTTGCAAAACGCTTTCGACAAGCGGCACGTTGCGCGTTTCCTCCAAATATTCCGCATAAAGCGTGCGCCCCTCCGTCCGCGTTTTGTTGCGGCGGTGTTTGAGGCGGGAGGTGGAAGCGGTTTTTAGCGCATTCACGTCCTTTTTTAAAAAATATAACTTGTTTTCCGAGCGAAGTGCAGGTACAATGCGTTCGGCTTTCACCCAATTCCGCAAGGTTCCCGGCGAAACGTGCAATTCCTGCGCCGCATCGGCAAGGGAAAGGACGTCCTGCCACAAATCCATTTGCCCCGAAGGGATGTGCTTGCGTAGGTCGGTCGGACAAAGTGCGTTTTGCGGAATTTGCCAGCGGTTGCCTACTTTTACCGCCCCCGTGATGCGGTTTTCGGCGCAAAGCTCCTGCACGCGACGTTCGGAGATGTTCCATTTTGTTGCAATTTCTTCACAAGTAAAATAGGTTCGTTCCATAAAATGATTATACCGATTTTTGCGCCGTAAGTCAAAAGGAGTTTTTCCGAAAAAACCTTTTTTCAAAAAAATGATTCCTTCCGTAGGAACGCACAGCGTAGGGAAAAAGCGAAAAAAGGAAAGAGAGAAAAAGAAAAGAAAAAAGCGGGATCAAAAAGGAAAGAGAAAGGGAAAAAAGAGGAAAGGAAAAGAGCGAGGAAAAGAGCAAGGGAAAAAAGCAAAAACAAGGGGAGGAAAAAATAGGAGTAACTGCAGTGGAAAAACAACAAAAGGGGAACGAATGCGGAACGGCAAAGCAACCAAAAAGGGACGAAAAAACGGCGGAAACAAGGAAAAATCAGGGAGAAAAAAGGAAGTATTGTGAAGATTATCTGAAAAAACGTGATGGAAGCGGTTTGGCTGTTGACATCGGTTGGGAAAAAACTTAAAATTTGAAAAATAAGGTTACATTATGGAAGTAAAACTCATTTCGACGAAAAGAGAATTAAAAAAATTCGTCTATTCGCAATTCCCATACGTCGCCGCCGAAAAGGAAAAAACGGCGAATCTTTTGTTCCGCCATTATTTTAAAAAATTAAGCGGGGCGGTGCTTTCCAAGCGCAACGTTTTTGCGGTTGCCGTAAGGGACGGCGGTCAAATTAAGGCGCAAACGTTGTTTTATTTTGAAAACGACAAGCATTGCGGCGATTGCCCGACGTGTTATTTTTGTTATTTTTACTGTGAGGATTCCGTTGCGACGGCGCAACTGCTGTTCGAAAGTGTGTTTTTGCAAATGAAAAAGTACGGGGTGTCGCGGCTGAAAGGGCCGGTTTGCACGTTTAATCCGTTTAACGGCGACGGCTGCCCGATTTTCGGCGAGGAAAAATTCTTTTTCCGTCAACCGCCATACTACCGTCAGTTGTTTGAGGAAATGGGTTTTGGCAAGTACAAGGACGTGTTTACCGTGGCGTTTCGTAACGAGGCGTTAAAGGACGAACTGCCGGAAGGAATTGCGGCGGAGCCGTTCCGCACGAGTAAATGCGCACAAATTAAGGATTTGGTTTCCATTGCGGATAAGGACAAGTACGAGGAAAGTACCGTAAGCATTTCCGAAGCGTTTTTAAACGGCTATCCGGAGTTGTTGGGGATGCTGCGAAAACCGAACGTGATGTTGCTACTTAAGGACGAACTTTCGCATCCGGTAGGTTTTTGTGCCGGCGGCTTTGAGGACACGCTGGGGAAAAGGAAACGAATTTTTGCACGACGAAAGGAGGAAGATTCGGCGGATCGGTCGACGTTCCACGTCCTTGCGCTTTGTTGCAAACAAACGTACTTGCAAAAGGATATGTTTTACGTCATTTTGGAGCAAATGCGGCGGCGCATTCCGTCCTCCTGCGAAAAGATTGTGCTACACAAAATTGCGGAGAACGCCTTTACGGAGTTGGAAATGGCCGAGCGGCTCCACGCCGAAGTGACTGCCGTACATCGGATTTACGAAAAAACCGTAAAATAAGGGGCGTTAAGGGACAGCACTGTTGCAAGGCTCCGTTTGCTGTGAGACAGGGAACCCAAAAATGGATGGAAGCCTTTTAAGGAGGAAAAACGTTTCGTTGCGAAAGCGCAGGGATGGCTAAAAAAGAACAACCGCAACAGAGTTGAAAAAACGAAATCACAAAAACTTAAAAAAAGAGGAATCGTAAACTTTTGAAATAAGGAAATCGTAAACTTTTGAAAAAGGAAGTCACAAAACCTTGAAAAAAGCGAAGTCGCAAAAACTTTAAAAAGCGAAATCGTAAAAAGCAAGTTAGGAAAACAAAAAAACAAAAACCGTTGAAAATTCAACGGTTTTTTTACGTTTGTTTTCTACGAAAAGCGGCTTTTTTGTGTTAGGACGGGTCGGACTCCTGTTCGGATTCCGCTTCGATTCCTTGTGCGGCGGCCTGTTCGACGGCAGGGGTATCCTTGCCAACCAAAACGCGAATCCATTTGCCCGAACGTTGCCGCAAGTAAAGGATCAAGGATTTTAAGGCTTCCTCCACGTAAATGAGGGAATAAATAATTTCCACGCGCCATTGGAACAAAAGCCCCGTCAGGCAGCAAATCGGCACGGCAATCAACCAAACGGTGCAAGTTTCCGTGATAAAGCAAAAGGTGGTGTCCCCGCCTGCCCGCAAAACGCCGATCATGAGGTTAAACGTCAGCGTGCGCACAATGGCGGCGACGGCGAAAATCATCATGAGGTTGCGCGCATACGCCAAACTTTCCGCATTGAGGTTGACGAAGAAAAACTGCACGCAAAAACTTAAGGCAAACATAACCGCCGCAATCAAAATGCCGACGACGAGCGAATACTGCACGGACATTTTGGCATAGGCTTTGGCTTTTTCCACGTCGTTCATGCCTAAAATGTTGCCGATAACAACGCTGGTAGCGGAGCCTAGCCCGATCATAGCGACGCCCACCAATTTGTCGACGCTTTGCGTTACGTTGACGGCGGCAAGGACGTTTTCGCTATCCGGCAGTTGTGCAAACACCGCGAGGTAAATGGACGCACCCAGCACCCAAAACACTTCGTTGGACAAAATCGGCAAAAACATTTTGGAAAATTTTTTCAAATAGTCCTTCGACCACGCTACCATTTTCGGCAAGCGCGCGGTAATCGGATATTTCGCAATGAGGAGCCCCACCAAAACAATTGCCATTTCTACAATGCGGGAAAAAGCGGTACCCCATGCCGCACCGACCAGCCCCATTTCCGGAAAACCGAATTTTCCGAACATTAAGCTAAAGTTCAAAAAGCAGTTGACGACAATGGCTGCGCCGTTGGCGATGAGGGCAAGTTTCATTTGTTTGAGTCCGCGTAAAGCGAACGTTAACACAATGGAAATGGTGGACGGCAAAAAGCTGAGTGCCACCACGCGCAGGAACTCCTCGGCATAGCGCAAAATTTCCGCCTTCGGGGCGAACAGACCCACCACAAAGTGCGGGAACAACATGCAAACAAGCGTGGTCAGGAGTGCAATTGCAATGCTTAAGCACAGCCCGAACCCGACGGCAGGCGGAATGGCATCCCGATCGTTTTTGCCCCAGTACTGACTGATAAACACGTTGTTCGTGTTGCAAATGGCAAAAATAACGATTTGGAAAATAAACACGATTTGATTGACCAACAAAACGGCGGACATCGCATAGTTTGCGATTTCCGCCGGCAACGCACCTACCATAACCTGATCCACAATGTTTACTACGCTTGTCAACAGGTTTTGCAGGGCAATCGGCACTGCCAGCCGCGTAATGTGCCGAACAAATTCCTTATCCTTGTAAAATTTCATTTCACAGTACTCCGTGCTTTTGATACTAGCATAAGCAAACGGTTCTGGCAAACAAGTAATCGATTTTTCATAAAAGATTTTTAAAAAAGAAAAAATTGTTTTACAAAATAAACAAGATGTATTACTCTTAAAAGGATTTTTACGGGAGAAATTTATGGTTCGAGATTTAACAAAAGGAAACGCCGGAAAAGTGCTGTTGATGTTTGCACTGCCGATGTTTATCGGAAACGTGTTTCAACAGTTGTACAATTTGGTGGATTTTATCGTCGTGGGGCAAGTGGTCGGAAAATTGGGGCTTGCCGCCATCGGCGCAAGTTTTGCAATTTTTTTCCTTATGATTGCCGTCGGTGCCGGAATGAGCATCGGAATTTCCGTTGTCGTTTCGCAATTGTTCGGCGCGCGTAAAATCGGCAAGGTGAAAGAGGCCATTACAACGGCGTTAATCCTTTCCGCCGCGGCGGGGGTGCTACTGACCGGCATCGGAATCCTGATTTCGCGTCCGCTCCTGCAACTTTTGGATACGCCGGCGTCCTTTATCGACATGTCGGACAGTTACTTAAAAATCGTGTTCGGCGGATCGCTGTTTGTAATGATGTACAACGGCATTACTGCCGTTTACAATGCGCTGGGCGACTCCAAAACGCCGCTTTACATCCTTATGGCAACAACGGTTGTAAACGTCGGGCTGGATTTGCTGTTTGTTATGGTGCTGCAAATGAGTGTCGGCGGTGCGGCACTTGCCACCATTATCAGCCAAGGAATTTCGGCGGCGATTTTAATGATTTTGCTGAAATTCAAAATGCGTATGCTAAAATCGGAGGACGAAGCGGAAAAGCCGCAAATTTTCGACAAGGAAATTGCCTCCAAAATGATTCGCATCGGCGTTCCGTCCATTTTGCAACAGTCCATTGTGTCCATCGGCATGATGTTTTCGCAAAACATCATTAACAAATGCGGCGACGACTTTATTGCAGGGGTTACCGCAGGGTTCCGCTTGGATTCCTTTGCCACAATGCCGTTTGTCAACATTTCGACGGCGATGTCCTCGTTTACGGGGCAAAACATCGGTGCCGAACTGCCGGATCGCGTGAGGCGCGGGTTCCGCGCGGGGATTTTAACTTCCTCCGCCATTGCCGTTGCGGTTTGCGGCGTGTTGTACCTGTTTGGGGAGCCGCTCCTCGGCGTGTTTTTGGAAGGGGACACTTCCCGTGCCGCCATCGACTTCGGCGTGGAAATGTTGCGTTGGGTTAGCCCGTTTTACGTTTTGGCAGGTATTATGTTTGTAGTAAACGGCTTGTTGCGCGGGGTGGGCGACATTCGCTACTTCCTGCTTTGCACCATTAGCGGGCTTGTAGGGCGCATCGGCTCGCAGTACTTAATGTATTTTGTCATTTTGCCGCCGGAACTGAAGCATCTTTCCGTTTCGCTGGCAATCCCGATCGGCTGGTCGATTTCCGTTTTGTTCGGATTAATTCGCTATTTTTCGAAAAAATGGGAAAACAAGCGCATTGTAGGCATTTCCTAACAGCGTAATAAATTTTTCCGCATGGCACAAACTGACCTTGCGGAGGAGTTTATGAAACAGGCGCAAAAAAACAAAAAAACAACGAACGAACGCACGAAAAACGTTGCTCGTTCGGAACACAGCAAACAACAAAACACAACGCCGCAGGGGGAAACGGCGCAGGACGCAAAAGGGTTTTACGGCGGACTGTGGCTGGCCTTGATCGGCGTTGTTGTGCTTTTAACGATTTTGGTGACGGCACTCGTCCTGCCGCAAAAACCCGCGGAAAAAAAAGGGGAATTGGTCGGCGTAGCGGAACTACGTTACGGCGAACACGCCACCTACGAAGTGCGTTTACGCAGTACGTCGGTGAAGGAAACGGACGAAATCGTGTGGAAGGTAAACGGCAAGGAAGCGTTTCGCGAAAAAGCGGGGCATGCCTCGACGCACGCTTTTGACTTTTGCCCGAATCGGACGGGCGAAGTGACGATTTCCGTCGAAGTTTCGGCAAGGGAAATCGCAAAAAAAGTCGTCATTGTGCAAAAACCGTTGCTTGTAGCGGAAGTAACTTCCTGTCAAAAGGAGTACGGCACGGCAAATCCGCCGCTAAAAGTAACGTTTCAGGGGTTTGTGGACGGCGACACGGCAGAAAGTTTGAACTTCAGCCCCACGCTGCAAACGGACGCACAACAAAATTCGGACGTCGGAACGTACCCCGTTACCGTAGTAGGCGTGGAAACGGAAAAATACGACGTAACCGTGCGGGAAGGGACGTTGACGATTTTGCCGAAAGTCCTTGCGTTGCACTTTACCGAAACGGAAAAAGTTTACGACGGCACGGCAAGTTTTTGCGGAACGCTTTGCCTCGACACGTTGGAGGGGGACGACGTGTCGGCGGAATACGATGCGATTGCCTTTGACAACGCCGCCGTCGGCGAACGACGCATTGTGCTTTCGGGGTTAAAACTTACGGGCGACAAGGCAAAAAACTATCGCATCGAGGCGGCGGAAGCGCGCGGCAAAATTTGCCCGAACCCCTTGCGGCTTACGGGGCTGAAATTAAACGACAAAATATACGACGGCACAACGGCGGTATCCTTTGCGGCGGCAGGGACGCTCGAAGGGGTGCTGGACGGGGATTTTGTCGGCGTAGGCAAACTAAAGGCGCGGTTTGAAAGCGCGTCGTCCGGCAGGGGCAAAAAAGTGGTGGTGGATTCCGTCGAACTCATCGGCACCGACAGCGAAAACTACGTGGTTTTGTTGCCGACGGACGTTCGGGGCAACGTGAAGGGCAACAACAAGTTTTTGGATTTTGCGCCGAGCGTCCCCGGAAGCGAAGGGCGTTAAAATCGGTAAAAAACCCTTGCGGAAAAAGGCAGGACAATTAAAAGAAAAAGTCACGATAAAAACTTGACAAAGAATAAAGAATTTGTTACTATCATTAGGCTGAAGTGATATCGCGGGGTAGAGCAGCTTGGTAGCTCGTCGGGCTCATAACCCGGAGGTCGAGAGGTTCAAATCCCTCCCCCGCAACCAATTCATGGCGGCGTAGCTTAGATGGTTATAGCGGCCGGTTCATACCCGGCAGGTCGTTGGTTCGAATCCGACCGCCGCTAC